>JAEYTN010000366.1 GCA_023433985.1 Pseudomonadota bacterium
CAGAGGAAGAGGACGTTGTATGTGCGGTCAGCAGGCATTCTTTCCCTCCGAGGGGGTGCAGCACGCGGTAAATTCGGCGACGAGCGGCTCGCAGAGTTCGGGCCGGCCGCCGCAGCAGTCGCTGACGAGGAAACTGGCGAGCTCACGCACCTTGTCGAGTTCAGCCCGGTATATGATCGAGCGGCTGTGCCGTTCCGAGCTGATGAGGCCGGCTCGCGACAGCACCGCAAGATGCGACGACATGGTGTTCTGCGGCACATCGAGCAGACGAGCCACTTCGCCGGCCGGAAGGCCACGCGGCTCGTGCCGGATGATCAGCCGGAACGCGTCGAGACGGGTCGGCTGCGACAGGGCGGCAAAGGCCTCGATGGCAGATGTTGATTCCATGAATCGAGGAATATCGATATGATGGCCTTCCGTCCAGTGAACCTTTTATGACAGCGGTCCTTCCACGATTGTCGAAATACGATTGACACGCCACTCCACCGCTGCCATCTTATTTCCATGAACATCGAAGCAGCAGCATCTCAACTTGAAGCCTTGGGTAACGCGACGCGCCTCGGCATCTACCGGGCACTGGTTCGGGCAGGCGGCAACGGCCTGCCGGTCGGCAAGCTCCAGCTCAAGCTGGACATCCCCTCCTCTACCCTGTCGCATCATCTCAAGAAGCTCATCGAGGTCAATCTCGTGAGCCAGGAGCGGCAGGCGACGACGTTGATCTGCCGCGCCAACTACGCCAGCATGAATGGCCTGATCGACTATCTCGCCGACGAATGCTGCGCCGACAGCGCCGACTGCGCCACCGAGAACGAGGAAGCCGCCGCTTGAGCGGCTTTCATCTTCTCTAGAAATTCGAACATTCCAGAAGGATGGAAATCATGACCGACGAGTCCCTGCCCATCGCCGTCATCGGTGCCGGTCCGGTCGGCCTCGCGGCGGCAGCGCAGATCATCTCCCATGGCCTGACCCCGGTGGTCTTCGAACGGGGTGCAGGCGTGGGCGCCTCGGTGCGCGAATGGTCCCATGTCCGGGTGTTCTCGCCCTGGCAGTACAATGTCGATACGGCCGCGCGTTCCCTGCTCGAGGCAGCAGGCTGGGACGCTCCCGAAGAAACCGAACTCCCGACGGGCGCCGAGATCGTGGAGCGCTACCTGCAGCCGCTGGCTGACCTGCCCGAGATTGCGCCGCACCTCCACCTTGGCGCCACGGTGACGTCGATCACCCGCAAGGGCCTCGACAAGGTGGCCAATTCCGGTCGCGCCAAGGCGCCGTTCGAAATCCGCTGGACCGGCACCGACGGCACCGAACAGGCAACCCTCGCCAGCGCAGTCATCGACGCCTCCGGCACGTGGACCCAGCCCAACCCGATGGGCATCGACGGCTTGCCAGTTCGCGGCGAGCGTTCTGTTGCCGACCGGATCGCCTACGGCATTCCCGACGTGGTTGGCGCGGCACGGGAGACGTATGCCGGCAAGACGACGCTGGTAGTCGGCAGCGGCCACTCGGCCATCAACGCGGCGCTGGCCTTGCTGCAGCTGCAGGATGTCGAGCCTGGCACCAAAATTCTCTGGGCGCTCCGCCGCAACCGTATTGAGAAACTTCTCGGCGGCGGCCTCAACGATCAGTTGCCCGAGCGCGGCGCTCTTGGACTGGCGGCGAAGGAGGCCATCGACGCCGGTCGGCTACAAATCCTGGCGCCCTTCGCGGCAACCCGGCTGTCCCCAACGGAGACCGGCGTCGCGATCATGGGAACGCTTGGGGCAACGCCGATGACGCTCATGGTCGACCGCATCATCGTTGCCACTGGCTTCCGTCCGAACCTGGCGATGCTCTCCGAACTCCGGGTTGCGATTGATCCAGCGACGGAGGCCCCGCCGGCACTGTCGCCGCTCATCGACCCGAACTTCCATTCCTGCGGCACCGTCCCGCCTCACGGTGTGGACGAACTGACCCAGCCGGAGGCAGGCTTCTACATCGTCGGATCGAAGTCCTACGGCAGGGCGCCGACCTTCCTGATGGCCACCGGCTATGAACAGGTCCGCTCGGTGGTGACCGAGCTTGCCGGCGATCCCATCGCGGCTCGTCAGGTGCAGCTGGTACTGCCGGAGACGGGGGTGTGCAGCACATCATCTGTGGTCGGTGAGGCTTCGAGCTGCTGCGGCGGCCCGGCTGCCGTCAGCACCTCCTGTTGCGTGGCTGACGAGGTCGCGAAAGCCGAGGGTGAGGCGGGCTGCGGGTGCGGGTCATCGACAGCGCAGCCGGTGGTGGAAATCTCCGAGCCCGCATGACGGACGCGGTTGTAGCTGAGCCGGTGAAAGGCAGCAGCGGCTTCATCACCGGGCTCGGCATTGCCCAAATCTGCAGCTGGGGATCGCTTTACTACTCGTTCCCCTTGATCGCCGCCGCGATGGAGGCCGACCTCGGCTGGTCCAAGACCGACCTCTATCTAGGCGCCACCATCGGCATTCTGCTGTCTGCCCTGGCGGCCGTACCGGTTGGGGCCGCAATCGACCGGGGCTTCGGCCGTTGGGTCATGGCGGGGGCCTCGATCGTGGCGGGTCTCCTGCTGGTGGCGTGGAGCTTCGTCGAAAACCTCGCCGCCTTCTACCTGGCAATCGGCGGTATCGGCGCCCTGCAGGCCGCGACGCTCTACGAACCTGCATTCGCCGTGATCGCCCGCCGATCGGGCCCGGCTAACGCGCGGAATGGCATCACCGCACTGACGCTCTGGGGCGGCTTTGCCTCGACAGTCTTCGTGCCGCTGATCCAATTGCTGCTCGACCACCTTGGCTGGCGGGAGACGCTGATGGTGCTTGGCGGCATCAACATCGTACTCTGCGGCGCCCTCTATCTGCTCGTCATCGACCCCGGCAAGGACGCGCCCGCGCGACCCGCGACCGAGCACAGCCACAAGGAAGACCAACCGCTTCGGCTGGCTTTGGCCAGCCCGGTATTCTGGGGCCTCGCGGCGACGTTCACGGCCTACACAGCCACCTTCGCGACCTTCGTCTTCCACTTCTACCCGATGCTGCTGGAGCGTGGTTTCAACGCCGCTGGCGTTGTCGCAGCCATGGCCGTCATAGGCCCCGCCCAGGTCGCAGGACGGCTGGCAGTGCATATGTTCGCCGGCGGAGCGTCCGGAAGGCGCATCGGCTCGATCACCGTTGCCGTCTTCCCCATCGCCATGGCGATCCTCTACCTAGCACCGCCAGAGTTCTGGATTGTGGCCCTCGTCGCGCTTCTCTACGGCGCCGCCAACGGCATCATGACCATCGCAAGAGGTGTGGTCGTGCCCGAAATGGTCTCCCGGCAGGCCTACGGCGCCATCAACGGCGCCCTCGCCGTTCCCATGGTCTTGGCCAAGGCCGGCGCTCCCCTTGCCGCCGCGTGGCTCTGGACCATCAGCGGCGGCTACTCAGCCGTGCTGATTGCCCTCATTGGATCGTCGCTACTCATGGTCGGCGCCTTTTGGTGGACCGCATCACGGAGCCGCCGCAGGGCCGGGTGACCGCCTTGGGCAACAAGCTGCCGTTCGTCGGTGGCGGGTTCGCATCACAAGCGGACGCTGGCTAGCTGCTACTTGACGAACGTCGTCACAGTTTGGACGGCCATGTAGAGCGCAACGGCCACGATCATTCCCGCAAAGGCGGTGTTGAGGAGGCCCTTCCTGATGGCCAGCAGGTCGGCGACGCGCGCCCCCACGAGCCCTCCAACTGCGCCGCCGCCGATGAACACGGCGGCCAGCGGCCAGTCGACCAGGCCGGAAAAGGCATAACTCAGGGCGGTGGTCAGCCCGAAGGCGGTGACGGCCACCAGCGATGAGCCGATGGCATTGAGGATGGGCATGCCGGTCGAGGCGACGAGGCCGGGGACGATGAGGAAGCCGCCGCCAATTCCGAAAAAGCCGGAGAACGCGCCGGTGAGGCCGCCATAAGCAATCACCTTCGGCGCTTTTTCCCGATTGCAGGTCGCGCTCGGGATCCCCGGATTGCCGCGCCCGCGGAACATCAGCACCCCGACGACGAGCATCAGCAGGGCGAACAGAAACAGCAGCTTGTCGCCGTCCATGGCCTTGCCCAGCGTCGAACCGAGGAATGCCCCGGCTATGCCGGCGGCGGTGTACATGAGGGCGCAGCGCCAGATGACGTTGCCCCTGCGGGCGTGGGTGATGAGGTTGGCGGCGGCGTTGGCCGCCACCGCGAAGGCGCTCGTCCCGATCGCCACATGCGCCACCGGAACCCCCACCACATAGACCATCAGCGGCACGGCTAGGATGGAGCCGCCGCCACCGAAGAGGCCGAGCGTGAAGCCTACGAGGCTGCCCGACAGGGCGCCGAGCAGGTATTGCAGGGGTTCGAGCAGCATCATCTCACTCAGCGCGTGGCAGCGTAGAGGCTGCCGGCGCGGCCGCCGGAGCGGCAGTATCCGAGCAGCGGGCCGTCAGTTTCGGCCTTGGCCTGCTCGAAGCGGATGAGCTGACCTTCGGTGAGCGGGCCCGAGACCGGGATATGGAAGGCCTTCAGCCCCGCCCTCTCGGCCGCCGCCGCGACGGAAGCGAAGCTCGGCTGGCCCGGATCCTCGTTGTCGGGACGGGCGCAAACGATGCCCTTGTAGCCGGCCGCGGCGATCGACTGGATGTCCTCGGGCTGGATCTGCGGGCTCTGGGCGAAACGGTCATCGACCTTGTTGATCGTCATAGTGGTTACTCACTTCAGTCCGTTGATGGGTACCTTGAGGTAGGTGTTGCCGTCGTCTTCTGGCGGCGGCAGCTGGCCGGCCCGCATGTTCACCTGCAGCGACGGGATGATGAGCCGGGGCATGGAGAGGGTCGCGTCGCGCGCCTCGCGCATGCGGACGAACGCGTCCTCGGACGTGCCGCTGCCGACATGGATGTTGTGCTCGCGCTGCTCGGCCACCGTGGTTTCCCACTGGATGTCGCGGCCGTTGGGGCCGTAGTCGTGGCACATGAACAGGCGCATCTCGCCGGGCAGACCGAGCAGGCGCTGGATCGAACGATAGAGCGTGCGGGCGTCACCGCCGGGGAAATCGGCGCGGGCCGAGCCGCCATCGGGCATGAACAGCGTATCGCCCACGAATGCGGCGTTGCCGATGACATGCACCATGTCGGCCGGCGTGTGGCCGGGAGTGAAGAGCGTGTACGCCGTCATCGTGCCGATCCGGTAGCTGTCGCCATCGGCGAACAGCCGGTCGAACTGCGAGCCGTCGCGCTGGAACTCGGTGCCTTCGTTGAAGATCTTGCCGATGGTGTCCTGCACCACGCGGATCTGGTCGCCGATGCCCAGCTTGCCGCCGAGCTTGCCCTGGATGTAGGGCGCCGCCGACAGGTGGTCGGCGTGGACATGGGTCTCGATCAGCCATTCGAGCGTCCAGCCATTGGCCTCGATATGCGCAATGATCCCGTCGGCGCCATCGTAGGTGATGGCGCCCGAGGCGTAGTCGAAATCCATGACGGAATCGATGACCGCGCAGGCGTCCGAGTTCGGGTCCTTGACGATGTAGCTGATGGTGTTGGTCGGCTTGTCGAAGAACGCCACGACTTCGGGTGTGACTGTCAGGTCGGGCGTGAACGGAATGGTTTGGTTGGACAAGGGAACTCTCCTTTCCAGAGCGGTTCAGGCGGCGGCCTGGCGGCGGGCGGACACAGTCCGCAGGCCGGTCGCCACGAGGATGCCGCCGATCATTGCGGCGACGAAGATGAGGGGCGCGGCCTCGCCCGAGCCGAGCGCCGGAATGGCGCCACCCGGGCAGAAGCCGGCAATGCCCCAGCCGATGCCGAACAGCGCCGAGCCACCGACCAGCGGCAGGTCGAGCTCACGCCTCGTCGGCAGGTGAAACTGACGGCCGAGCACCGGAGCGGGCCGGCGCAGCACCAGCCCGTAGCCCACGAAGGTGATCACCAGCGCCGAGCCCATCACCAGCAGCAGGCTGGGGTCCCACGCACCGAACAGATCGAAGAAGTTCAGCACCTTGGCCGGGTTGCCCATGCCGGAAATGGCGATGCCTATGCCGAAAACGAGGCCGATGGCGGCGGCCGAAAACACACGCAGCATCAAAAGCCCCCCAGCAGGTGGCGGACGACGAATACAGTGGCGAAGGTGGCGACCATGAAGGTGACCGTGGCGACGATGGAACGTACCGAGAGCCGCGCCATGCCGCAGACCCCGTGGCCGGAGGTGCAGCCGCCGCCGAAGGTGACGCCGACGCCGACAAGCAGGCCGCCCAGAATGATGGCCCAGTTCGGCAGTTCGGCCTGCACCGGGATCGCCGTGCCGGTCAGCAGCAGGATGGCGACGGGCGCCGCAATGGCGCCGAGCAGGAAGGCGACGCGCCAGTCCCAGTCGCCCCGGGGCAGGACGGCGCCGGCCAGGATGCCCGTCATGCCGGCGATCCTGCCGTGAAGAGCCATCAGGGCGACGGCCGCGAGGCCGATCAGCGAGCCGCCGAGCAGCGGCTCGATGGGGGTAAATGATGTTTCCATGGTCCTAATTATGTTTGGATGATGCCCCGGCCCGCGGTATGCTGGCGCTGAATTACGTTGCACCTAATATTCGAATGTTCTAATATGTCAAGCATGGAAATCAACAGGCTGACCTGATGCACGTCACCGACCTAGAGCCGCGCGCCGAAGAAGCGGCCCAGCTGCTGACCGCCATGTCCAACCCCAAGCGACTGCTCATTCTGTGCAACCTGGTTGAGCAGGAGCGGAGCGTCGGCGACCTTGCGAAAATCGTCGGCCTCGAGCAGTCGCCGCTTTCGCAGCATCTCTCAAAACTCCGGGCCCTCGGCCTCGTCAAGGCGCGTCGCGATGGCCAGACCGTCTTTTACCGCTTGAGCTCTGAACCGGTAACGCGCGTGCTCACCACACTCTACGCAATCTACTGCGAGCCACGTGACTGATCGTCGCGCACACTCACGCCAGCAAAGGCTGCATGCTCGCGCTGGGTCAATCGCTCGAGCTTCCGTCGAGCGATGGCCTCCGTGACAAGCCGTTGCCAGTTGAGGGTCAGTCCCCAAGAGTCTTACGCATTGGTTGCTCACAATCTCTGAAATGCGATTGACGAGACCATCAGGAGCCTCAGCTTCAGGCGGCTTGATGTGGGCCGCAGCCTTCGGAACCTGCCGCTTCAGTTTCTCGAAGGTCTGTTTGATCGCCGCCTCCTTGATCCCAATGGACCGGCCGAAGTTCTTCAACAGCTTCGCATCGAGCTCATCCAAGTAGCGCCGTTTGCCATCTATCGAGAGACCAAAGACCCGTTCACTGCCGTGCTGAGCACGTCTTAGGTGTCGATTGCGGCACGTAGCGTCATCGCAGCGCGGTGGTTGAGGATGCTGCCCTCATCTCCGCTATCCAAGCGGCACGCAGCCCAGTGCCCCAGATCGCGAATCTCGAGCCCGTAGCGCTGCCCCGGACGGCCGAAGTCGATGACGACCTGACGGGAGTAGTCCGGGCCGCCCTCGGGATGCTCAATGGACTGGGTGGCGGCATGCGGGTCGATGGTGATGGTCAAGGCTAAGTTACTCCTGAGGGTCTGTGTATGATTTTTGTTATAGCCAGCGATCCGACGGAGTGCTTCGGATCGGCCATACTTGCTTTCATCGCCGCTATGCACAGATCGCATACCAGCTGGATGGATTATATTCAGGACGTCTAGGCGAACCTGCCGAAATTGGGGTTGCTCGAAAGTGCGGTGACCGCAGCTTCATCGTGGATCGCCCAAGCTTCCTTGGAGGGCGCCCGGACGTTGGACTTATTCCAACGCATACCCTGCCGGGTGTAGACGTTGGCGTGATTCAAAGCGTCGGCAGTCGCCTGGGCGGTAGAGTTCCTGGTGATGCCTGCCGCCAAGAGCACCTCGAGGATCTCCTGCGCCTTCTCGCGCTTGGCCTGAATGTTCTTGGATGCGCCAAGCTGCTGAGCTTCATCGAGGTTCGTGCGGTTGCCCAAGAGCACACCGGCGTCCTTGCGCTTCTGACCAGGGATCCGTCCTCTCGTGTGCGGCTCGCCAACGCCGATAGATCGCTGTCCGAGGAGCACAGCAAATAGGTCTGACGCTTGCGTCCGTGAAGCAGGTCCACGGCGTCTACGGCGAGGCGGATGTCGCTGGCATTCTTCCCGGCGGCTGTTGCGAAGCACATATGCGCCCGGGCCCGGTACCTCGTAATGGGCGCTGCCCACTGAGCAGCCAACCTGCCGCTGAAGTTGCCATAGACACTGACTTGACCGACGACGCCCAGGTCGTTGGCGAACTGCATGATCGCGTCTGCAGCACGGTGGGGAGTTCCGTCTGCATCGATCATCACGACTACTCGAGGCTCGTGGGATGCGCCGAGACGCACCCCACGAATGAAGCGGGCCCAGGCCGCGAGCCATTCCTGCGGGACGAGCATGCTCATGTTGCCTCGGGGAAGTCCGCTATCCACCCGCGCACCGCGTCATTGATCACGAGCTCGCGAGAACCGCCCCTGATCCGCAGCCGCGCAATGAGCTCGCGCTCAGTGGTGCTGATGTCGTCCTGCGTAGCGGCGCCAAGAAGGGGCCCAACGAGCTGTTCGAGGCGCCAGTCCTTCAGCGCGAGCCTCGAAAGTTCCTCGATGGGGCAGTTG
>JAEYTN010000368.1 GCA_023433985.1 Pseudomonadota bacterium
CCCTTCCCCTCGCTGCTGGTCGTCTCGGACAATGACGAATTGGTATCGCGCGAGCGCGCCGCCGACATGGCCGCCGCCTGGGGCTCCGAGCTCCACTTTGCCGGCCCTGCCGGCCACATCAACGTAGCGAGCGGGCATGGTCCGTGGCCCGAAGGCCTGCTGATGTTCACCCGGCTGATGCAGCGGATCTGACGGCGCTCCAGCTTATTTGCGAATGATTGTCATTTGCGATAGTGTAGCGGGATGTTCGCACTTCCCACGCCCGCTTCCTCCGTCGAGTTTGTGCTGCTTGTGGCCGGCGGCCTGATGGGCTTGTCGCATATCGTGCAGCCCCGGATGTGGGCCGACTACTTCGAGGCGCTCGCCGTGCGCGGGCGGCCCGGGGTAGTGACGAAGATCATGCAGGTGGAGCTGTGGCCGGCGCTGCTGATCGTCGGGCTGCACCAGGTGTGGAGCGGACCGGGGATCGTGGTGACGGTGCTGGGCTGGCTGCTGCTCGCCAAGGTGGCGATGGGGCTCCTGGCGCCGGAGCTGGCAATGCGCTCGATGCGGATGGCAGAGCGCGGCCCCCGCAGTTTCGTGCCCGCGGGGGTAGCGTTGCTGGTGGTCAGCGGCTTTGCCGGAGCGGCGCTGTTCTGGCCGGGCTGACTTAGCCCTCGTTCAGCACCTGCTCGCGGGCGACGGAGACGAGTTCGGCCATCTTCTGGCGAATCATGTCATCCGAGACCGACGCGCCCTTGGCCTTGAGGTCGGCGGAAATCTTGCGGAACACGTCCTCGTCGCCGGCTTCCTCGAAGTCCGCGGCCACCACTTCGGCGGCGTACTGCTTGGCGTGCTCGTCGCTGAGGCCCATGTGCTCGGCGGCCCACAGGCCCAGGAGCTTGTTGCGGCGTGCCTCGGCCTTGAAGCGCAGCTCGCCGTCCCGGGCGAACTTGGCTTCCTGGCTCTTCTCGCGATCGTTGAAACCCGACATTTCCGCTCTCCGCTGTTATGCCCTGCCGGGCGCCCTCGTTGTGGCCTCGGAGATATGCTGGATGGCGGGGCAAATCAACGGGTGGGCATCCGCGTCAAAAGGCGCGTGTCAGAACGCGCGAGACGCCGCGACGGATGCTGCGAGCGGCTTGGAATCGCCCAGCAATTGGGCGGACAAGCCCGCCGGAGCCCGGGGCGTCGGGCGAAAAGGCTTGCAAAAAGTGCCGTTTCTGGCGCATGAGAGCCGCAATTCATCCCCCCGCATTGTGACAGGCAGAGCATATGAACCGTCGGCGGAAAATCTATGACGGCAAGGCCAAGACCCTCTACGAGGGACCGGAGCCGGGCACGCTCATCCAGTATTTCAAGGACGACGCCACCGCCGGCAACGGCGCCCGCCACGAGATCATCGATGGCAAGGGGGTGCTGAACAACCGCATCTCCGAGTTCATCTTCTCCAAGCTCAACGGCCTTGGCATTCCCACGCATTTCATCCGGCGGATGAACATGCGCGAGCAGTTGATCAAGGAAGTCGAGATCATTCCGCTCGAGGTGGTGGTGCGCAACGTCGCCGCCGGCTCGCTGGTGAAGCGCCTCGGCCTCGAGCCCGGCACGCAGCTGCCCCGCTCGATCATCGAGTTCTACTACAAGGACGACGCGCTCAACGACCCGATGGTGTCCGAAGAGCACATCACCGCCTTCGGCTGGGCGACGCCCCAGGAACTCGACGACATCATGGCGCTCGCCATCCGCGTCAACGATTTCCTGACCGGCCTGTTCATGGGCGTCGGCATCCAGCTCGTCGACTTCAAGATCGAGTGCGGCCGGCTTTATGACGGCGACCTGATGCGCATCGTACTCGCCGACGAGATCAGCCCCGACAATTGCCGGCTGTGGGACATCAAGACCCGCAACAAGCTCGACAAGGATCGCTTCCGCGAGAATCTCGGCGGGCTGGTCGACGCCTACCGGGAAGTGGCGCAGCGGCTCGGCATTCTTGTGGAAACCGACAACGCGCTGACGACCGGTCCCCGACTCGTGCAATAGCCCGCGCGGGGAGCCCGTGCTCCCTGCCCTCCCCCCCGCGGAGTTTGCGATGAAAGCTCGCGTCACCGTTACGCTCAAATCCGGCGTTCTCGACCCGCAGGGGCAGGCCATCCAGGGCTCGCTCAAGGCGCTTGGCTTTGGCGGCGTCGGCACCGTGCGGCAGGGCAAGGTGTTCGACCTCGAGCTCGGTGACTCCGATTTGTCACAGGCCGAAGCCAACGTTCGGGCCATGTGCGAGAAGCTCTTGGCGAACACGGTGATCGAGAACTACACGATCGAAATCGCGCCTTAAGATTCTCCGACTAATGTACCGGCTGCGCTGCGTAACGCGCCTCCAGTACCAGTAAAGACCACCCTGATGCTCAAGACCTTCTCGCTGTCGCTCGCCTTCTTCGTCGCGCTGGGCCTGCTTTTCGCCGCCTACGCCTCCGTGCCCGTCTGAGCACTTCGACGTGCGGCATCCGCCGCAAACAAGTAACCGGCTGGTAACGCAAATCCGACAGGGCCCCTGCCCCGCCGGCTAATCGCTCGCCGGTTCAGATTTCATTCAGACCTGAAGGTGCATTTGCCCGCTCGCGGACGGCAGATGCCTTCGCCCTTGTGGCTCCAGGATGGAGCCGGCAGCAGACCGACGATGATCAAGACCTTTTCGCTCTCCGCCCTGTTCTTCATGACCCTCGGTGTCGCCTGCGCGACCCACATGGGCCTGCCCTTCTGAGCGCTCAGGCGAACTCCAGACGGATGTCGGGCGCGTTCGCGCGCCTCCCCGATACGGCGGCGATCAACGCCTCGACCTCGCCTGCGCGCGGATCGAGCGCGACGTAGTCCGCCGGGCGGCCGAAGCCCGCGCCGACCGGCATCTCGATCACGTCGCCACGCATGTAGCGCAGCGACTTCTTGAGGCCCACGCGCTTGGCCACGTAGTCGGCCAGCTTGCCCTTCACCCCCAGCGCCTGCAACGCCCGGAACACCGGCCGGCGAACGACGTTGCGAAAGCTCCGGTCCGTGATGTTGGCGCGCATCTCGATGTCCTCGTCGAGCGACGAGCGCGGGAAGAAGCACATGTGCAGGTTGCGGAAATCGCTTTCCAGCCACCCGGGGCCGTTCATGCCGCGTTCTGAAAAATCGTAGCCGTGCTTCAGCACCGGGCGGCCATGGAGGCGCTGGGTGTTGGCGTGCCAGCTCTGGATGATCGCGAAGTTGTAGAGCTTGGTGGCGGGCGCGGCCGCGGGGCTGACATAGCCGATGCCTCGGCCGCCCTCGAGATCGAGCACGGTAGCATGGAGGCTGTGGCCGAACAC
>JAEYTN010000452.1 GCA_023433985.1 Pseudomonadota bacterium
GTGGATCTCCGACAAGACCCGCTTCGTCTGGGATGGCCTCAAGTCGCAGCGCCTCGATCGCCCCTATGTCCGCCACAACGGCAAGCTCCGTCCGGCGACGTGGGAAGAGGCCTTCGCCGCGGTCGCCAAGGCCATCAAGGCCTCGGGCGGCGGCAACAGGGTCGGCGCCATTGCCGGCGACCTCGCCTCGGTCGAGGACATGTATGCGCTCAAGGCGCTCATGACCAACCTCGGCTCCGGCATGACCGATTGCCGGCCGCCCATGTCGGGCATCGATCCGTCGATGCCGCGCTCGGCCTACATCTTCAACCCCACCATCGCGGGCATTGAAGAAGCCGACGCCATCCTCATCATCGGCGCCAACCCGCGCAAGGAAGCGGCGGTGCTGAACTCGCGCATCCGCAAGGTCTGGCGCGCCAAGGGCACCCCGATCGCCGTGATCAACGGCTCGCAGGACGCCCTGACCTACGATTACGCGCTGCTCGGTGCCGGCTTCGAAACCCTGGCTGACCTCGCGGCCGGCAAGGGGCCGTTCGCCGAAACCTGGGCCAATGCGAAAAAGCCGCTCGTCATCGTCGGCGAGGGAGCCGTCTCGCACGGCGCCGCCTGGAATAAGCAGATCGGCCGCGACACCATCGCGCTCGCCGCCAAGCTCGCCACCGGCCCGAACGTCGAGGCCGGCTGGAACGGCTTCGCCATGCTGCACAACGCCGCCGGCCGCGTCGGTGGCCTCGACATCGGCTTCGTGCCGCATGATGGCGGCGTCTGCTCGGCCGACCAGATCAAACTGGCCGGCCAGGCCGAACTCGACGTGCTGTTCCTGCTGGGCGCCGACGAGTACGACACCTCCGCCATGGGCAAGGCCTTCGTCGTCTATGTCGGTACCCACGGCGATGCTGGCGCCCACCGCGTCGATGTCATCCTGCCGTCCGCCACCTATACCGAGAAGTCGGGCACCTACGTGAACACCGAGGGCCGCGTGCAGATCGCGGCCCGCGCCGTGTTCCCGCCGGGCGAAGCGAAGGAAGACTGGGCCATTTTCCGCGCCCTCAGCGCCGTCCTCGGCCAGCCGCTGCCCTTCAACTCGCTCGGCCAGCTCCGTGCCAGCCTCTACGCCGAGTTCCCTCACCTCGCCCGCATCGATCAGATCGCGCCGGGTTCGGTCGATGACGTGAAGAAGCTCGCGGGCGCGGCCATCAAGACCAGGTCGGCGGGCTACACGTCGCCGGTGGCGGACTTCTACCTCACCAACCCCATCGCCCGCGCGTCGGCGACTATGGGTGAATGCGCAGCGCTGCAGGCCGGTCTCCGGCAGGCGGCAGAGTAAGGACCCGACATGGATTTCGTCGTCTCCGCGCTGGATTATCTGCTCGGTATCCCGATCTTCGGTTGGGGCGATCAGGTCGGCTTCATCTACAAGGGCCTGCTCTTCCTCGTCGCGTTGCTTATCTTCACCGCCTACATCCTCCTGGCCGACCGCAAGGTCTGGGCGGCGGTGCAGGTGCGCCGCGGCCCCAACGTCGTCGGTCCCTTCGGCCTGCTGCAGTCCTTCGCCGATCTGCTGAAGTTCGTGTTCAAGGAGCCGGTGGTCCCCGCCAGCTCCGACAAGGCTGTGTTCCTGCTCGCGCCGCTGGTAACCTCCATCCTCGCGCTCAGCGCCTGGGTGGTGGTCCCGCTCGATGCCGGCTGGGCCCTCGCCAACATCAATGTCGGCGTGCTCTACATCTTCGCGATCTCGTCGCTGGGCGTCTACGGCATCATCATGGCCGGTTGGGCGTCCAACTCGAAATACGCCTTCCTTGGCGCCCTGCGTTCGGCCGCACAGATGGTCAGCTACGAAGTCTCGATCGGCTTCGTCATCATCACCGTGCTGCTGTGCGTCGGTTCGCTCAACCTTTCGGACATCGTCTTCGCCCAGCAGCAGGGCGGCATCGCCTACGCCCTGGGTGTGCCGTGGCTCAGTTTCCTGAACTGGTTCTGGCTGCCGCTCTTCCCGATGTTCGTCATCTTCTTCATTTCGGCGCTCGCCGAGACGAACCGGCCGCCCTTCGACCTGCCCGAAGCCGAGTCCGAGCTCGTCGCCGGCTTCATGGTCGAATACTCGTCGACGCCGTACCTCCTGTTCATGCTGGGCGAGTACATCTCCATCCAGCTGATGTGCGCGATGACCACCATCCTCTTCCTCGGAGGCTGGAGTTCGCCGATCGACCTGCCGCCCTTCACCTGGATCCCCGGCTCGATCTGGTTCGTGCTGAAGCTCTGCCTGGTGTTCTTCATGTTCGCCATGGTCAAGGCCTTCGTGCCGCGCTACCGCTATGACCAGCTGATGCGGATCGGCTGGAAGGTGTTCCTGCCCATTTCGCTGGTGATGGTGATCGCTGTCGCCGCCATCCTCCAGCTTACCGGCTGGGGCTGGCACGGAGGTGCCGTCTGATGCGCTTTACCCAGTTCCTCAACGGCCTGCTGCTGCGTGAGTTCGTCGGCGCCTTCTTCCTGTCGATGCGCTATTTCTTCGCGCCCAAGAAGACCATCAACTACCCCTTCGAGAAGGTGCCGTACTCCCCGCGCTTCCGCGGCGAACATGCGCTGCGCCGCTACCCGAACGGCGAAGAGCGCTGCATTGCCTGCAAGCTCTGCGAGGCCATCTGCCCGGCCCAGGCCATCACCATCGAGGCCGGCCCGCGCCAGAATGACGGCACCCGCCGCACCGTGCGCTACGACATCGACATGGTGAAGTGCATCTATTGCGGCTTCTGCCAGGAAGCCTGCCCGGTCGATGCCATCGTCGAGGGGCCGAACTTCGAGTTCGCCACTGAAACCCGCGAGGAGCTCTACTTCTCGAAGGAGAAGCTGCTCGCCAACGGCGACCGCTGGGAGCGCGAGATCGCGGCCAACATCGCCGCCGACGCGCCGTACCGCTAAGGACCCGAGATGACGCTGCCGCTCTTCTTCTTCTACGTCTTCTCGATCATCGCCGTCGCCTCGGCGCTGATGGTGATTGCGTCGCGTAACCCGGTGCACTCGGTGCTCTTCCTGTTCGTCACCATGATGCTCGACGTCGATTTCGCCGAGCTGCGCTCCGGCCTGCTGCAATACGCGCCGGTCGGCATCGTGGTGGGCGCCATCATCCTGCTCGAGCTGCTGCTCGTCGCCGGCAGCTTCGTGCTGTCGCCGGAGCTTTCGTCCACGGCCGCCGTGCCAATCGACGCGACCGTCGAGAACACCCGGGCGCTCGGCCAGCTGATCTACACGCGCTACGTCTTCCTGTTCCAGGGCGCCGGCGCCGTGCTGCTCGTCGCCATGATGGGTGCCATCGTGCTCACCCTGCGTCACAAGGTAGGCATCAAGCGGCAGGACGTCTTCA
>JAEYTN010000518.1 GCA_023433985.1 Pseudomonadota bacterium
GTCTTGATGTTGGGGTCGCCGCCGAGCGCGGCGGTGGCGTTGGCCACGTCCTGCTCCTCGAGCGACACGTTCGACTGCGCCTGCTGCAGCGCCAGCCGCGAATCGTCGAGCGCGGATTCGGCCGAAATGCCCTGCTTCTGCAGGTTGCTGGCGCGGTCCCATTCCTTCTGACGAATCTCGAGGGTGGCCCTGGCTGCATCGAGCTTTGCGTTGGCGGTCGAGTAGCCGACGCGCAGCTGCTCGACATTGACGCGCGCCGTGGCGAGCGCCGCGTCGGCCTGGCTGAGCGCGATCTCGTAGGATTGCGGGTCGACGGTGAAGAGCACGTCGCCGGCCTTCACGAACTGGTTGTCCCGCACGGCGACCGAGGCGATGCGGCCCGAGACGTCGGCCGAAACCGAGATCTTGTTCTGCTGCACATAGGCGTTGTCGGTTTCGACGAAGCGCCCGCCGGTGAGCCAGAAATAGCCGCCGCCCGCGGCCAGTACGACCGGCACGGCGAGCATGATCACGAGGCGCAGCGGCGAGCGCTTCTTCTTGGCCGGAGCCTCCGGCGTGGAAGCGGGAGCGGCGGCCGGCGCGGACGCGGGAGCCCCCTTGCTCGCCTCGGCTACGGGCATCGCGATCGGCTTGGCTTCGCCGGGACCGGGTGGGTTGACGCGGGCATTCATCTCTCAGGCTTCCTCAAGTTCGGCCCGTTGGCCGGAAAGGTTGTCGCGCATCTTCTCGAGGCCGCTTTGCAGCGCCCCGCGTTCCTCGGCCGATAGGCCGGCGATGGCGTTTTCGTACATGGCGAGCCCGAACTGGCGGGCAGTCCGGAACAGCTCCTCCCCGGCGGGGGTGAGGCGGGCGAGCTTGGCGCGGCTGTCCGAGGGGTCGGGATAGCGCTCGATCAGCCCGCGCTTCTCCAGCCGGTCGAGCACGCCCGAGACGGTCATCGGGTCGGCGTCGATCTGGTCGGCAAGCTCGCGTTGACTGATGCAGTCATGCGTTGCGACCTGCGCCAGGGCACGCCACTGCGCCAGGGTGATGCCGTGCCACTTCGCCTCTTCCTCGAAGCGCCGTTTCATCAGACGGGCGACTTCGTGCACGAGGTATCCGAGCGGGGCATGGTGCTTGAGGATCGACTTCGCTTTCATACGTGCACATATAATAAGCGCACTTAGTAAGTCAATCACAGGAATCGTTAGGAAGCTAACGAAATCTGCATGGCTGCTATGTACCTGATGTTACTGCGGAAATCCAACGCTCGGCCGCCGCATCAAGGAACGGGTCCGGCGTCAGCTTCGGCAGCCGGCAGGTCGCGGCGTTGGCAATCCCGGCGCGGCGGACGAAAGCGCGCTTGCCGTGGAGGATGGCGACGTCCAGCGTCTGCATGGCGAAGACGGCGTAGGGCAGGAGGCGCTGGTAGCGGGCGATGGCGAGCTGGAGGTCGCCGGCGCGCACGGCGTCGTAGATTGCCACCTGCAGGTCGAGGGTTTCTGGCGCCGGGATCATGCCGGCGCAACCGGCCAGGAGGTTGTCGACCAGTTCGAGCCCGCCCCGGCCGTTGAAG
Organism: Pseudomonadota bacterium; assembly: GCA_023433985.1. Taxonomy (GTDB): domain Bacteria; phylum Pseudomonadota; class Alphaproteobacteria; order Rhizobiales; family Devosiaceae; genus Devosia_A. The sequence continues at coordinate 1,556 of JAEYTN010000518.1, forward strand.
ACGGGAAGTTCGCCCTCCATCCGCTCGATGAAGCGCTTCACCTGCACCACCGGTCCCTCGCCCTTCATCAGCGCGAAGTTCGAACGGAGGTCCCGGAGGCGCGCAACCTCATCGGGATCGAGGCCGACGCCGAGGAATTCGGGGGCGTTCTGGATGCCGAAGCGAGCCGGCACGGCGGCCATCACTTCGGCGTAGAAGGCCGTGAGCTCGGCGGATGGCGGCCTTTGGCCCAGCGGCGGCTGCAGCACGAGGTAGTCGGCGCCCTTGTCATGGGCGGAGTGGGCGAGGGCGATGGCTTCGCTAGCGTCGCGGCCGGCAATGGTGACGAGAAGAGGCAGGCGGCCGCCGATGTCGTCGATGGCCCAGCCCACCAGCGTGTCACGTTCCTCGGGCGTGAGCGCCGAGACCTCGGTGAGCAAACCGAGCATCGCGATGCCGTGGCAGCCCTTGCCGATGCACCACTCGATCTGCTGGCGGAACGCCGCGCGATCGAGCGATCCATAGCCATCGAAGAATGAATAGAGCATCGGCCAGATGCCATGCGGCGCGTCCCTTTGTGGCAATCCGAACCTCCAACGTCGGCCAGAGTATAGGGGCCGGCTGCCGCGGGGATAAGTCGACCTTGGAACGGCGCTCGCCGCCGCGCCGTTCAAGCGAGGCTCATCCCAGCATGGAGGCGGATGTGGAGCAACCGACCCAGGTTTTCGACCTGCAGCAGATGTTTTTCGGGGATCAGCCCCCGCTTTTCCTGCTCGAGATCATCGTCCGCACGCTGATTGTCTACGCGTACACGCTCTTCTTGCTGCGCTGGCTGGGCAGCCGCACCATCGGGCAGCTTTCCACGGTCGAATTCCTGCTGGTGATCGCGCTCGGCTCGGCGGTGGGCGATGCCATGTTCTACCCCGACGTACCGCTGGTCCATTCGCTGCTGGTAGTGACCGTGGTGGTCGTCGCCAACAAGCTGCTCGACATCCTGATGGCGCGCAGCAAGGGGGTGGAGCACGTGATCGACGGCACGCCGCAGCAAGCCATCAGGAACGGAGTGATCGCGCAGAAATTTCTTTATGATACCGCGCTTTCCACGAGCGAGCTCTTCCAGCAGTTGCGGCACCATGGGGTGGAGCACCTCGGCCAGGTGGCCGACGCCTATGTTGAGCCGGACGGGGTGCTGACGGTCTATCGCCACAAGGACGAGCGGCCGGGCCTTCCCATTGTGCCGCCGTGGGAGATTGCGGACCCGCCGAAGATCGCGGCTGGTGCGCCGGTGGCCGGGACACTGCTGGCCTGCCGGCGGTGCGGTACGCTTGCCGATGCAAGCGAGGGCAGGGCGCCGGGCGATTGCCCCGCCTGCGGGCACGACCTCTGGACGCCGGCCCGCGAGCACGACGCCTACAAGGATTAGTCACGCGCCTGTTTCCGGCCGCCCCTTGGTATCGCGATCCATGCACTATATAGCGAGCTTATGACCCGAGGCACCGAGCAACTGCGCCAGAGCCGCCGCTTTTCCGTGGCGCCCATGATGGATTGGACTGATCGCCACTGCCGGCACCTGCATCGGCTGCTGACGGCGCGCGCCTTGCTGTTTACCGAAATGGTGACGAGCGCTGCGGTGGTGCATGGCCCACGCGAACGGCTGCTCGGCTTTTCGCCGGTGGAGCAGCCGGTGGCAGTGCAGCTCGGTGGGTCGGACCCGCGGGAGTTGGCCGAGGCCACTCGAATTGCTGCGGAATTCGGCTATGCCGAGGTGAACCTCAATGTCGGGTGCCCATCCGACCGGGTGCAGTCGGGCCGCTTCGGGGCCTGCCTGATGGCCGAGCCGGAGCTGGTGGCCGAGTGCGTGCGCGCCATGCGCGATGCCACCGACCTGCCGGTGACGGTGAAGTGCCGTATCGGTATCGACGACCAGGACACCGAGCGGACGCTCGACCGCTTCGTCGACACGGTGGTCGCGGCCGGAACCGACGCACTCTACGTACATGCGCGCAAGGCCTGGCTGAAGGGCCTCAGCCCCAAGGAAAACCGGGAGATTCCGCCGCTCGACTACGCCCGGGTCTACCGCCTCGCGGCGCGGCTCGACCTGCCGGTGATGGTCAATGGCGGCATCAAGACGCTGAAGGATGCCGAAGCGCACCTGGCGCAGATGGACGGGGTGATGCTGGGCCGCGCGGCCCACCACGAGCCGATGCTGCTCACCATGGTGGACAGCCGGTTCTTCGGCCAGGCGGAGAGGCCGTTGGAACTGCGCGAGATCATGGCCGCGATGGCGGAATATGCCGAGGCCGAGCTAGCCAAGGGGGCGCGGCTCAACAACATCACCCGGCACATGCTGGGGCTGGCCAATGCGCGGGCTGGCGCCCGGACCTTCCGGCAGGTCCTGTCGGTCGATGCGGCGAAGCGCGGAGCCGGGCCGGAGGTGATCGTGCGGGCTTTCGAGGCGCTCGAGCCGGAGCTGGCGCTGGCCGTCTGATCCCTTGGCCGGAAAACTGCCGTGTCGATGAACGGATTCTGACGTCCGCCCTTGTTGCAGATGAACCGCTTCTGACCGGATTCTGAACGGCTACGCCTTCTGCTGCCAGAAATCCGCCTGGAGCTGTGCCGCTTCGTCCGCCAGCAGCGGTCCCACGACTTCGGTCGGCCGCTGGCCGGCCTCGAACACCACGTGGCAGGGCAGGTCGAGCGTCGGGTTCTCCTCGTGGGCGCCGGTCTGGGCCTTGAGGTCGCGTTCGGTCTGGCCGAAGACGACGCGGCCGATGCCGGACCAGTAGATGGCGCCCGAGCACATCGCGCAGGGCTCGGCCGAGGTGTAGAGCGTGCATTGCTGCGCCTGCTCGAGGCTCAGGTTCTTGGCCACCCAGGTGGCGAGCAGCTTCTCCGCATGGGCGGTGCGGTCGTGGCCCTCCGAGGTATAGCCGTTACCCTGCTCGCGCAGCACCTTGCCGTCCTTGTCGGCGAGTACCGAGCCGAACGGATGGTCGCCGCCCTCGCGGGAGCGCTTGGCAACGGCGAAGGACTGGCGCAGCAGGGTCTCGTCGTAGGGACGTTGCGGCATGGGAGACTCCGAAATGATCGGCAGCGACTATGCCGCGCTCAGTCCGTCAGTTCCAGCGAATTGCCGCTGACGCCATAGCGGCTCAGGGTGCCGAGGAAGCTCATGCCGAGCAGGCTGGTGTCGAGCGCGCCGCGCTCGGCCACGAAGGCGCGGACGCGATTGCGGCTGATGCTGCCCACCGACAGGGAATCGAGCGTGACCCCGGCGGCGCGGCCGGTGCCGTTGGCAGTCTGCACGGGGATGTCGTAGCGGAGCGTGTCGGTGTCGATGCCGGCCTTCACCGCATCGGCGTGTGTGAGGACCACGGCGCTGGCGCCGGTATCGAAGATGGTGCGGACGGTCTCGCCATTGACCTGGGCATTGATGGTGAAGTGCCCGTCGATGCCAGCGCGGAAGGTGGCGGTGCCGCGCTCCGTATCCACCACCGCGGTGCCTGGCATCAATTCGCCGAAGACGCGCGAGGCGACGCCGGAGAGATCGTCGCGGTAGGCGTAGCCGACCAGCACCACGCCGAAGATGCCGGCCCACAGCACCAGGTTGCCGACCATTTCGCCGAGCCGATGGCGGCGGCTGAACACGCCCGAGGCGACGAGCAGCAGGATGACGAGCAGCGCGATCAGCTGCCCGAACTGCGCCTGCCCCAGCCCGACCAGCGTCCCCGCATCCGAAACGATCAGCAGCGCCAGCCCGATGGCGACCACGATGGCGACGCCGATGAACAGCATGTGGCGGGTTTCTCCCTGTGCTCTCAGATAATGGGGAAGCGGCGGGGCAATTCAAGCGTTCCGTGGCGCCGGCGAAAGTGAAGTTTCGGCAATGATCGAGGAGGCGAGCCGACTGGGCTCAACGCGAGGTGACTGCCGGAATTCAAGCCGCAGTAGCGCTAGGCGAACGCCAGGAGCACCGTCAGCACGCCGACTTCGATCAGGGCCTGGAGGGCGCCGATGAGGTCGCCGGTCTGGCCGCCGACGAGCCGGCGGCAGACGGCGGTCCACCACCAGGCGATGAGGCCGGCGGCGAGGAAGGCGAGGATGACCGCGACGAGGCTGGTGAAGGGCGCCGCGGCGATGAAGGCGATGATGGCCGAGAACAGGAGGCCGATGCCGAAGCTGTTGCGACCGACGCGGCCGGCCGCCGCCGACACGCCTCCGGTGCGCGCGTTGGGCAGCTCGAGGCTCAGCCACAGGCAGCCGGAGCGGGCGAGGACGGTGGTGGCGATCCAGACCGTGGCGGCGGCGACCGGGCTTGCCGCCGCGATGCTGCCCAGCGCCACCACACGCAGCAGGATGTAGAGGCAGAGCGCCGCGACGCCATAGGTGCCGTGGCGGCTGTCCTTCATGATCTCGAGCCGCCGCTCGGGCGTGGAGCCGCCCACGAGGCCGTCCGCGGCGTCGGCGAGCGCATCGTCGGCCATGGCGCCGGTGATTGCCAGCATGGCGCCGACTGCGACAGCGGCCGCGAAATAGGCGGGGAGCACGAAGCCGAGGGCCAGCAGCAGCAGCGCCGGGCCGATGGCGATGATGACGCTGGCGAAGGGCAGGGCGACGGCGATGCGGGTGAGGTCGGGCGGCTCGAAGGGGCGGCTCCCGGTGGGCAGGCGCGAAAAGAAACGGAGCGCCATCACCAGGTCCGCGCCGAAATCGCGATCCGGGCGGATGGGCGGCGGCTCGCTGAAATTGTCCTGCCGGATGCGTGGGCCGGGCGCTTCGCCGCTCAATTGCAAATGCTCGCCGATTGGTCCAAACCTCGCCTCCCTTATCACGCCAGCCCGGAGTCGCCACGTGGCGTCAGCTTTCGCCGACATCATCGATCTGCTGTCCATCGGCCCTTCGGGCGACGACTCGGCGGTGGCCGCCGTGCGCGAGCGCGACCGGCAGCTGACCAAGCCGCCGGGCTCGCTGGGGACGCTCGAGGGGCTGGTAGAGTTCCTCGCCCGCTGGCAGGGCAAGGGTAAGCCGACCCTCGACAACCCGATGGTGGCGATCTTCGCCGGCAACCACGGCGTCACCGACCAGGGCGTTTCGGCTTATCCGCGGGAGGTCACGGCGCAGATGGTGGCGAACTTCACCGCCGGCGGCGCTGCGATCAGCCAGATCTGCGCCCTGCACGAGCTGAACCTCAGGGTGTTCGAACTGGCGCTTGAGCTGCCGACGGGGGACATCACGCTGGCGCCGGCGATGGACGATCGCATGTGCGCCGCCACCATCGCCTATGGGATGGAGGCGATTGCCGGGAAGCCGGACCTGCTGGCCATCGGCGAGATGGGCATCGGCAACACCACGGTGGCGGCGGCGGTCTATGCCGCGCTGTTCGGCGGCACCGGGGCTGATTGGGTTGGCCGCGGCACCGGCGTCGATGACGAGGGGCTGAAGCGCAAGGCCGATGCGGTGGACCGGGCGCTCGCCTTCCACAAGGACGGGTTGACCGATCCGCTTGCCATCCTGGCGCGGCTCGGCGGGCGCGAGATCGCGGCCATGCTCGGCGCCATCATCGCCACGCGCCAGCAGAAGGTGCCAGTGATCGTCGACGGCTTCGTCGCCACCGCGGCGGCCGCCGTGGCGCAGGCGGTGAACCCGGATGCGATCGCGCACTGCATTTTCGGGCACCAGTCGGCCGAGCACGCCCATGCCCGCGCGCTCGAGGCGATGGGGGTCAAGCCGCTGCTCGACCTCGACATGCGGCTCGGCGAAGGCACCGGGGCGGCGCTGGCCATGGTGCTGGCGAAGACCGCGCTGCACCTTCACAACAACATGGCCACCTTCGGCAGCGCCGGGGTAAGCGACAAGGCGTAGCCGCCTCGCAGTCGCCCGCGTAAGCTTCCCGAAGCGGAGGTGCAGGTGAGCGACGACCTGGTGATGGTGGCGGCAGGGCGCCTGTCGGGGCTGGTCGAGCGCTACGCGCCGGACCTGATGGTCGGGCTGCACCTTGTCGGCTCCGCCGCGAGCGGGGACTTCCAGCCGGGAC
>JAEYTN010000576.1 GCA_023433985.1 Pseudomonadota bacterium
GCCATGGTGTTCCAGAGCTATGCGCTCTACCCGCACATGAGCGTCTACCAGAACCTCGCCTTCGGTCTCGAAACCGCCAAGGTGCCGCGGCCGGAGATCAACAAGCGGGTGCAGCGCGCGGCGGAAATCCTGCGCATCGAGCCGTTGCTGAAGCGCAAGCCAAAGCAACTTTCGGGCGGGCAGCGGCAGCGCGTCGCCATCGGACGCGCCATCGTGCGCGAGCCCAAGATTTTCCTCTTCGACGAGCCGCTTTCCAACCTCGACGCGGAGTTGAGGGTGCAGATGCGCGTGGAGATCGCCAAGCTCCACAAGGACCTCGGCAACACCATGATCTACGTGACCCACGACCAGGTGGAAGCGATGACCATGGCCGACAAGATCGTGGTGCTCTCGGCCGGCAATATCGAGCAGGTCGGCGCGCCGCTCGAGCTCTACAACAACCCGCGCAACCGGTTCGTGGCGGGCTTCATCGGCTCGCCGAAGATGAACTTCCTCGAGGCCGAGGTGGAGGGCGCCGACGCGGCGGGCGCCAAGCTGCGCGCCGGCGGGAGCGAGATCGTGGTGCAGCGGAAGGCAAGCGTCGGCGACAAGGTGACGTTCGGCGTGCGGCCCGAGCACATCGCGCTCAGCGAGGCGGCCGGCGTGAAGCTCGCCGAGGTGAAGGTGGACCTGGTGGAGCAGCTAGGCGGCCAGACGATGGTCTATGCCACGACGGCCGACGGCCAGCCGCTGACCATCGCGGTGGACGGGCAGCGGCAGGTGGAACTGGGCTCGACGCTGACGGCGTATGTCGACCCGGCGCGGTACCACGTGTTCGGACGGGATGGGGGGGCGATTTAGTTGCTCTTGCCGACAGGCTCGAGGCTGATCCGCAGCTTGTGGCCAGTCGCTTTGGCATAGCGCTCCAAAGTCCGCGTCGAAGGCTTTACCCGGCCGCTCTCCAGCCGAGAGATCACGCTCTCAGTCGTGCCCATGCGGGTGGCGACCTCGGCTTGCGACAGATGTGCGTGGGTCCGCGCACGAATGAGGGAATCGATAAGGGCAAACTCTTCGTCAAGTGCTTCATAGGCTTCGCGATACTCGGCACTTTCAGCCATATCCTTGGCGTGAAGGTCCTTGGCATTGATGGTTTTCATCGGATCTCCTTCGCCCGTTGGCGGGCAAGTTCCAGTTCTCGCTGAGGCGTCTTCTGCGTCTTCTTGACGAAGATGCGGACGATGATCAGGCGTTTGCCAGTAGCGGTCACGTAGACGGCACGTGCTATGCCGTCCCTGCCCGTCACGCGCAGCTCCCACAGCTTGTCGCCGAGAGATTTGACCCAGTCGCGCAGCAGATTTTCGAGACCATGCTCGCTGATGACGTCCGTCATCCGGGCGAGACGGGCTCGCATGTCGGCCGGCAGCTCGGCGCGCTCCGCCGCCGCAGAAGGCAGGAATTCGACGGACCACATGTGGGACTACTTAGCAAAAATGGCAAGTCCCGTCCAGCTACTGCCCCGCCAATAACTCTGCGTTGCCGCCGCTGGCGGTGGTGTCGATGCAGACGTGGCGTTCTCGGATCAGGTGTTCGGCTTCGCTTGGCCGCGTGATCAGCGGGATGATGGGGCCTTCGCGGCGGGCGAGGGCCTGCCGCCACGGCTTCAGGTCGGCTTCGGTGCCGAAGTGCATGACGGCGTCGACGAAGAGGCCGGCTTCGATGGCAGCGGGGGCGAGTTTCTTGTCCACGCCGCCGATGGGCTCGCCGTTGGCACCGAGTTCGGCGGCGATCTTGGTGGCGCCGGGGGCGATGACGAGGACGCCGTTGCCTTGGTCGAGCGCGAGGCTGGCCTGGTGGCGGGCGCTGTCGGTATCGGGGCCGAGGCAGAGGACGACGCCGCGCGGCCAGGTGTGGAGCACGTTGCTCTCGCCGGTGGGGCCGGGCATGGGCAGTTCGGCGGGGATGATGCCCACCTGCTCGACCGCGATCTTCACCTGGTCGACGGCGGCGATGGCGAAACCGATGGAAATGCCGCTCAGCGGGTTGACGCCGGTGGAGGGCTCGAAGCGCTCGTAGGGGCGCCAGAAGCGCTTGAGGTAGTTTGGGCCGCCCGCCTTCGGACCGGTGCCGGAAAGGCCCTCGCCGCCGAAGGGCTGCGAGCCGACCACGGCGCCGATCTGGTTGCGGTTGACGTAGATGTTGCCGGCGCGGATGGAGGACGAGATTTCCTCGACGCGCTGGTCGATGCGGGTATGGAGACCGAAGGTAAGGCCGTAGCCAGCGGCGTTGATGGCCGCGACGACGGCGTCGAGCTCCTCGGCCTTGAAGGTCGCGACGTGGAGGACGGGGCCGAAGATTTCTTCCTTGAGGTCGGCGATGCCCGAGACCTTAAGGACGACGGGGGCGACATAGGTCCCCTGCCCCGGCGTCGGCAGCCGGTGGAGCACGGCTTCGCGCGCGGCGAAGTCGTCGATGTAGGCCTCGAACTTCGCCTTGGCCGCGGCGTGGATGACAGGGCCGACATCCGTATCGAAGGCCCAGGGGTCGCCGAGCTTCAGCTCATCCATGGCGCCGAAAAGCATCTCGAGGGTGCGGGGGGCGGTGTCTTCCTGCAGGTAGAGAATGCGGAGCGCCGAGCAGCGCTGGCCGGCGGACTGGAAGGCGGAACTCAGGATGTCGCGCACCGCCTGCTCGGGGAGAGCAGTGGAGTCGACGATCATGGCGTTGAGGCCGCCCGTTTCGGCGATCAGCGGCGCGCCGGGGGCGAGGTTGTCGGCCATGGCGGCGTCGATGGCCTTGGCGGTCAGGAGCGAACCGGTGAAGACGACGCCGTCGACCCGCGGGTCGGAGGTGAGCGCGGCGCCGACGACCTTGCCGGAGCCCGGGAGCAGCTGGATCACGTCCTCGGGGATGCCGGCATCGTACATCAGCTGCACGGCGCGCGCCGCGATCAGCGGCGTCGCCTCGGCGGGCTTGGCCAGCACGGTGTTGCCGGAAACGAGAGCGGCCGCCACCTGCCCGGTGAAGATCGAGAGCGGGAAGTTCCACGGCGAGATGGCCGTGACGGTGCCGAGCGGCCGGCGCGCCTCGCGCTCCGCCTCTGCTTCGGCGGCGTAGTAGCGGAGGAAATCGACGGCCTCGCGCACTTCGGTGACGCCGTCGGCCAGCGTCTTGCCGGCCTCGCGGGTGCACAGGGCATAGAGTTCGGTGGCGTTCGCCTCGTAGAGGTCGGCGACCTGGCGGAGCAGCAACGCGCGCTCGGCGACGGGCCGGGCGGCCCAGCCCGGGGCGGCATCACGGGCATTGGCGATGGCGAGCTCGATCGTCTGCGGGCCGGCGCCGATGGCTTCGCCCACGAGGTTGCCGTTGGCCGGGTTCTCGATGCGGAAATGCTCGCCCGCCTCGCCGTGAACCTGCGCCACGGAAGCGGCGCTCCACAGCTTGGTGGCGTTGGCGAATGCCTGCCGCTCGGCGAGGAGTTGCTCCACCGCGAGCGGATCGGTGAGGTCGAAGCCGGCCGAGTTGGTGCGGGCGGGGCCGAACAGGTCGGCGGGGTCGCGGACACGGGCGACGGCGGTTTCGACGGCCTCGAACGGGTCTGCGACGACCTCGGCGGCGGGCACGTCGCGGTCGGCGATGAGGTTGACGAACGAGCCGTTGGCGCCGTTTTCGAGGAGACGGCGGACGAGGTAGGCGAGCAGATCGGCGTGGCGGCCGACCGGGGCGTAGATGCGCGTGCGGCTGCGGTGCGCGTCGGTGAGGATATCGTGCAGCCGCTCGCCCATGCCGTGGAGGCGCTGGAACTCGAACTGCGTGCGATCGACCTTCAGCGCGTCGGCGAGATGCAGGATGGCCGCCGTGGTGTGGGCGTTGTGCGTAGCGAACTGCGGGTAGATACGATCGGTCTTCGACAGCATGCGCCGAGCGTTGGCGATGTAACTGACATCGGTCGCGGCCTTCCGGGTGAAGACGGGGAAGCCCTCGAGGCCAAGCACCTGGGCGCGCTTGATCTCGCTGTCCCAGTAGGCGCCCTTCACCAGGCGAACCATGATGCGGCGGTCGAGCTTTTCGGCCAGCGCCTCGATCCAGTCGATGACGTAGGCGGCGCGTTGGCCATAAGCCTGGACGACGATGCCGAAGCCGTCCCAGCCGGCAAGGCGCTCGTCCTCGAGCACGGCGGCGATGACATCGAGGCTGAGGTCGAGGCGATCGGCCTCCTCGGCATCGATGTTGAAGCCCATGTTGGCGCCGCGTGCCATCAGCGCGAGCGCGAGCGTGCGCTCGACCAACTCGGACATGACGCGTTCGCGCTTCATGAACTCGTAGCGGGGGTGAAGAGCCGAGAGTTTTACCGAGACGCCCGGGTTGTCGCGGACCGAGCCGGCCGTGGCGCGCGTGGCGAGGACGGCGATGGCCTCGGCATAGGCGGCGCGGTAGCGCTTGGCGTCGGCCTCGGTGCGGGCGGCTTCGCCCAGCATGTCGTAGGAATAGGTGTAGCCTTCGCGCTCGGCCTTGCGCGCGATGCGCGTGGCTTCCTCGATGTCGCGGCCGAGCACGAACTGGCTGCCGAGGATCTTCATGGCCTGCATGACGGCGGAGCGGATCACCGGCTCCCCGATGCGCTGCACGAAGCCCTTGATG
>JAEYTN010000594.1 GCA_023433985.1 Pseudomonadota bacterium
GCGCTGGATACGCACTGGATCTGGCAGGACGGGCAACGGCTGACCGTGTCGCCGCCACCGATCCGCAACGGCGAAGTCAGGGTGCCGGAGCGGCCGGGCCTGGGGGTGGAACTCGATGAGGCGGCGCTCGAAGTCGCGCACGTGCTCTATCGCTCGCTGCCGGCCGGATCGCGGAACGACGCGGCGGCGATGCAGTACCTCGTCGACGGCTGGACCTTCGATCCCAAGCGGCCGGCGCTGGTGCGCTAGCTGCCGATGGCGCGGAAGGCGCCGGGGTCGATGCCGAGCGCATCGAGATCCTGCCGGCGCGGCCGGCGGCCCTCCTCGACGGCACTGCCGGCACGGGCGGCCGCCGCGATGGTTCCGGCTACGGACTTGAGGCTACGGACGAAACGACTGGTCATTGGTGATCTCCTGCCCTTCAAATGGTAGGGCAGGAGACAGGTTGTCAGGGGCGACTGCGCATACGAGCCGTGCGCTCCGCTCACCGAGGTGGGCCGCCCCTAGTTGTCGTCCATCAGGTTGCACTCGCCTTGCCGGGTCAGGCTGTAGGTGTAGGACGGGTCCGTGCCGGTGTCCTTCCACTTGTACATGGCCCAGGCGCCGCCCGCATTCTCGCAACTCGCCTGGCTGGCGTTTTCGGACCGGTAGTTGAAGCCGTCCGACGGGTGCGCGCAGATCGGCGCCCGAGCGTCGGCGACCACGTTTTCAAGCCCCTCCCGCGTGATGAGGAAGAAGACTTCGGTTGCCCTGAGGTTGGCGTTCAGCACCGTGCGGCAGGTGCACGCAACTGTCTTGAACCAGCCCTTCGAGGTGATCTCGGAGGTGCCCGACAGGTCGTAGGCGAGCGCGACATACACATCGCGCAGCGTCTTGTTGCAAAAGGTTATCTGCTTGTCGAACGCCGCGGCAGCAGTCGGCGCGAGAGACATGGTTAAAATGGCGGCCGCAATAGTCGTAGGAAAGATGCGCATAACACAACCTCCGTACTCGACTTGGACATCGTCGCTGTCCATTTAGCGGTGCTAAGTATAGACCCTATGAAGTTCCTCGCATAGCCGGATCAGAGGCGATACGATTGGGGCGAAGCGGCAAGGCGGCGTCCCTCGAGACGCCGCCGCGAGCTTTCGCTTACTCGAACCAGGTCGTGCCCGGATACTGGTACTGCCGGGCCACGTCGTCGTTCAGCTCGAGCCCGATGCCGGGGCGATCCGAGATCTTGATGCGGCCGTTCTCGATGATGTTGCCGCCATCGGTGACGCTGCTCCAGTACTCCATCCGGTTGAACCAGTGGAACTCGAGCACCAGGAAGTTCGGCACCGTGGCGCAGACCTGGGCCGAGGCCATGGTGCCGATGGGCGAGGACACATTGTGCGGCGCGAAGGGGATCGAGTAGAGGTCGGCCATCTCGGCGATCTTGCGGCACTCCGAGAGCCCGCCGCACTTGGGGATATCCGGCATGATAATGTCGAGCGCCTGCTGCTCGAACACCTTGCGGAAACCGTGGCGCAGATAGAGGTTCTCGCCGCCGCAGATCGGCACGGTGGTCGAGCGGGTGATCTCGGCCATCACGTCGATGTTCTCGGGCGGGATCGGCTCTTCGAGCCACATCAGCTGCAGGTGCTCGAGGTCCTTGGCGAGCCGGATGGCCGAGTGCTTGTCGAGCCTGGTGTGGAGGTCGGCGGCGACTTCGACATCCTTGCCGGCGGCCTTCACCACCATTTCGGCCAATTGCACCATGCGGTCATGCTCCCACTTGTTGGGAGTCATGTTGAAGCCGTCCTTCTTGTACCAGCCGGTCTCCTCGCCGGTGTGGCCGTAGGCACGGATGTCGAGATCGACCTTGAGCGCGGTGAAGCCGGCCTCCAGCACCTCGTCGACCACGGCCTGCACTTCGGCCATGTTCATGCCGGGCGAGACTTCGCAGTCGCAGTAGACGCGAATCTCATCGCGGAACTTGCCGCCCATCAGCTCGTAGATGGGCACGTTCAGCGCCTTGCCCTTGAGGTCCCACAGCGCGATTTCGATGCCCGTCAGCGCGGTGATCAGCGCTCCCGCGAAGCCGCCCTCGAACACCAGCGAGCGCCGGGTCTCCTCGAAGATCGCGTCGATGGCGAAGGGGTCGCGGCCGACCAGGCGCTCCTCCAGCTCCTTGATGATGGCGATCGACTGGTGCCCGCCATGCACGCACTCGCCGATGCCGGTAATGCCGGCGTCTGTGGTGATCTTCACCCACAGGTGCATGCAGTGGCCGGTGCTGGCCGCCGTCTTGATCGACGTAATCTTCATTTGCCGAAATTTCCTCCTCGTGGCGCGTCTCCGGCGCGCGGATTAACGTTGTAACGGCAGCTTTGAGGTACGTCGAGCATCAGGGTTGCGCGGGTTGCGCTTGTCCATCGCGAAAAGCCGTGCCCAGATCGGATCATGTCGGTGCCCGAACTCAGCATTCTCATCGTCGATGAGAACCGCATCCGCGCGTCCATCATCGAGGATGGGCTGCGCGAGGCCGGGCATTCGCGCGTCACCCTGGTGCATTCGGTCAACGAGGTGGCGCGGCGGATCGTCGAGATTGCGCCGGACGTGGTGGTGATCGACCTCGAAAATCCCGACCGCGACCGGCTCGAGCATTTCTTCACGCTCTCCAAGGCGCTGCAGAAGCCGGTGGCGATGTTCGTCGATCGCTCGGATACGGCAGAGATCCAGGCGGCGGTGGAGGCGGGCGTGTCGGCCTATGTGGTCGACGGCCTGAAGAAGGAGCGCGTCAAGGCCATCCTCGACATGGCGATCCACCGCTTCAACGCCTTCGCCCGGCTCAGCCGCGAACTCGAGGAGGCGCGCACCGCGCTCGAGGACCGCAAGATCATCGAGCGGGCCAAGGCCATCCTGATGAAGAGCCGGGGGCTCGACGAGGCCGCCGCTTATGCGCTGCTCCGCTCCACCGCCATGAACCAGAACCGCAAGATCGTCGATATCGCGCAGAGCCTCGTCACCACGGCGGGGCTGCTGGGACCAGACACATGAAAGAACACCGCATTACCGCCGGCTTCATCCCGCTCACCGACAGCCTGGTGCTGGTCGCGGCGCGCGAGAAGGGGTTCGCTGCCGCCGAGGGCGTCGACCTGACGCTGGTGCGCGAGATCTCCTGGGCCAATATCCGCGATCGCGTGGCGGTGGGCCAGTTCGACGTAGCGCACATGCTCGCGCCAATGCCGATCGCGGCGAGCCTCGGGCTTTCGCCCATCGACGTGCCGGTGATCGCGGCGATGGGGCTCAACCTCGGCGGCAATGCCATCACGGTTAGTGCGGAGCTGTGGGACGCGATGCGGGCAGCCGGCGCTCCGGCTGATTTCTCGCCGGTGGAAGTAGGCGCGGCGCTGCGGCAGGTGGTGAAGCAGCAGGTCAAGAAGCTGAAGCTCGGCGTGGTGCACCCCTATTCGAGCCACAACTACGAGCTGCGCTACTGGCTCGCGGCCTCCGGCATCCACCCGGACCGCGATGTCGAACTCGTCATCGTGCCACCGCCGCTGATGGCGGATGCGCTGCTGGCGGGGCGGATCGACGGGTTCTGCGTCGGCGAGCCGTGGGGCAGCGTCGCCGTGGCCTCGGGGGCAGGGCGGGTCGCAACGGTGAAGGCGCTCTACTGGCCGAGAAGTCCCGAGAAGGTGCTGGGCGTGACCGAGGCCTGGGCGGCAGCGCACCCCGAGGCGCTTGCGGCGCTGCTCCGCGCCCTACATCGCGCGGCGCTCTGGTGCAGCGATGCGGCCAACCACGCCGAGGCGGCGATGCTGCTGTCGCAGCCGCAATATCTCGGCCAGCCGGTCGAGGTGCTGGCCCGCGCACTGTCTGGCTGGATCGCTCAGGCGCCCGGGCAGGTCGTGCCGGTGGACGAGTTCTTCACCCCGCATGCCCATGCCGCCAACCTGACCTATCCCCGCGATGCGCTCTGGTATTACAGCCAGATGGTGCGGTGGGGCGACCTGCAGCACAGCCCCGAACGGGCAAGAATCGCGGCTGGAAGCTACCGGCCCGAACCCTACCGCGCCGCAGTCGCCGCTGCCGGGGATACGGTGGCCGCGCTGTCGCGAGGCGGCTGGTTCGATGGCGTCGATTTCGATCCGGAGGACCTCGAAACCTACATCGAAAAGCTTCGGCAGAACGATCTGCTTGTTTATTAATCACCTGTACGGATTGCCTTCTGCGTAGGCATTGTGGTGCCGCTTTGTGCGAGTCACCAAGCGATCGCTAATGGTCGCGTTTTCGTAACCGATTGAAATTCCTAACCTGCTCGACTTGGCACGGCGTATGCATCGTGTTCGGCGAGCGGGTTGATCCCGCGGTCTACTGCGTCCAATGAGGGGCGCTCCCCATCAGGCAAGGTCGCCAACTGGCAGGCCACCGGATTTCCCGGTGTGTCCGGCCATTTGGCGACCTTTTCGTTTTCGCCCGGGTGCACGGGCAGGAAAGGGACTTTTCGATGTATCAGGATACCCTCGACCAGTTCGCCGAAACCGCCGCCAAAAAGGTGAAGGCGATCTCCGCCAACCCGCTCGGTTTCTTCATCGCCTGCCTGATGGCCGGCGCCTATGTCGGGCTCGGCATCATCGCCATCTTCTCGATCGGCCAGGTGATCGACCCCTCCCTGCGGCCGCTCTCCATGGGTCTCACCTTCGCCATCGCGCTGACGCTGGTGGTTTTCGCCGGCGCCGAGCTCTTCACCGGCCACACCATGATGATGACCATGGGCGTGCTGCGCGGCAAAGTATCGCTCGGCGGGCTCGCCAGCTCCTGGGGCATGACCTGGCTCGGCAACCTCGCCGGCGCGGTGATGCTGGGCGCCATCTTCTACCTCGGTGGTGGCGGGCAAATCCTGAAGGAGGGCGCCGACCTGATCTTCACCACCGCGGCAGCCAAGATGAACGCCGCGCCGCTGGCGCTGGTCGCCAAGGGCATCCTCTGCAACTGGCTGGTGTGCCTGGCGCTGTGGATGAGTGCGCGCACCAAGTCCGATGCGGCCAAGTGCATCCTGATCTTCTGGTGCCTGTTCGCCTTCATCGCCTCGGGCTTCGAGCATTCGGTCGCCAACATGACGCTGTTCGCCATCGCGCTGTTCGGCCAGCACCCCGAGACCGTGAGCATCGGCGGCATGTTCCACAACCTGCTCTGGGTCTCGATCGGCAACATCATCGCGGGCGTGGTGTTCATGGGCTTCGCCTACTCGATGGCCAATGGCCGCAGCCCGGCTCCGGCGCCCGTCGCGACGCCGGCAGCCGTTCCGGCGGAGTAAGGCCGATGGACGCAGCCACCGATTTCACGCCGGAACAGCGGCGCTATCTCGAAGGCCTGGTGGCGGGAATGACCGCCGCCCGCTCGACGGCGTCCATCGCCACCGGGCCGGCCGAACCGGTGGGGCCGGATGCGCCCCACCTCAAGGCCATGAGCCGCTTCGAGGCCGAGGGCAGGAAGCTCGCCGACCAGGAGAAGTTCAAGCGCGACGAGCATCCGCTCGATGCCTATGAGCGGCTGAAGCGCGAGGCAGAAGCGGGCAACTATCCCAAGCCGGCCGACAACTACCGCTGGCGCTGGCACGGGCTGTTCTACGTGGCGCCCAACCAGAATTCGTTCATGTGCCGGCTGCGCATGCCCAACGGCATCCTCAACCACTGGCAGATGGCGGGGCTGGCGCTCTTGAGCCAGACGCATGGCGGCGGCTACGCCCATGTCACCACGCGCGCCAACCTGCAGATCCGCGAGATTGCCGCCGAGAAGGCCCCGAGCCTGATCGAGGCGATCTGGGAGTTGGGGCTCGCGACGCGCGGCTCGGGCGCCGACAATGTCCGTAACGTCACCGGCTCGCCCACCGCCGGCATCGACCCGCAGGAACTGCTCGACACCCGTCCCCACGCCCGGCACTGGCACTACCATGTGCTCAATTCGCGCACGCTCTCGGGCCTGCCGCGCAAGTTCAACGTCGCCTTCGACGGCGGCGGCGCGGTAGCGGCGCTCGAAGACACCAACGATGTCGGCTTCCAGGCCGTCGAGGTGGTGGAGGGCGGCGGTATCGAGGGCGGGGTGTATTTCCGGCTCGTGCTCGGCGGCATCACCGGCCACAGGGATTTCGCGCGCGAGACCGGAGTCTACCTGAAGCCCGAGGAGGCCACGGCCGTCGCCGACGCCGTCGTGCGGGTGTTCATCGACCATGGCGACCGCACCGACCGCACCAAGGCGCGTCTGAAGTACCTGCTCGACGCCTGGGGCTTCGAGAAATTCCTCTGGGCGGTGGAAGAGAAGCTCGGCCTCGTGCTGCTGCGCATCCCCGAGGACCTGGTGAAACCGCGTCCCGCCATCGACCGGCTGGCGCATATCGGGGCGCATCCGCAGAAACAGGCCGGACTGAGCTGGCTCGGCGTGGTGCTGCGCTCGGGCAAGCTGACGACGGCGCAGATGCGGGGGATCGCGGAGATCGCGCGTGACTTCGGCGACGGCGATATCCGCCTCACCGTGTGGCAGAACCTGCTGCTCTCCGGTATCCCCGATGATCGCGTGGCGGACGCGGCAGCGGCGGTCACGGCGCTGGGGCTTGCCACCGAAGCTACGCCGCTTCGGGCCGGCCTCGTTTCGTGCACCGGCAATACCGGCTGCAAGTTCGCGGCCTCCAACACCAAGGGCACGGCCGAGGCGATCGCAGAGTGGGTGGAGCCGCGGGTGGAACTCGACACGCCGCTCAACATCCACCTCACAGGCTGCCACCACTCCTGCGCCCAGCATTATATCGGCGATATCGGGCTGCTCGCCTGCAAGGTGGCGCGCGGCGACGATGCCGAGCCGGTTGAAGGCTTCCACTTCTATGTCGGCGGCGGCTCGGGGGGCGATGCGAAGCTCGGCCGCGAGCTCTGGCGCGACATCGTCAGCGATGATGTGCCGGCGACGGTGGAGCGGCTGCTCGCCGCCTACCTCAGGAACCGCGCAGCGCCCACCGAAACCTTCTTCGAATTCGCCAACCGGCACGAGGTCGAGGCGCTGAAGGCGCTGGTCGAGGAGTACGCATGAGTATCCACGTCACCCCCCAGATCATCCCCGTCGACGCGCCGTTCTCGGATGCGCAGCGGGTCTGGCTCAACCACTTCTTCGCCGACGCGCTGCTGAAGCCGCTGCCGCTGCCCGAGCTCGCTCCGGCCGCTCCGGCAAAGCCGGCCGAAGACGACTCGACGCCGTGGAAAGACCCGGCCATGGCGATCGAGGACCGGATGGTGCTGGCGAAGGACCGGCCCATCCGCTACCGGCTGATGGCGGCGATGGCGCAGCAGGATTGCGGCCAGTGCGGCTACAACTGCGCCGACTATTCCAAGGCGATCTTCGAGCAGGCCGAGGACAAGCTCAACCTCTGTGCCCCCGGCGGCAAGGCGACCGCCCGTATGCTGAAGGCGCTGGTCGAGGAGATGGGCGGCGGCGTCATCGGGCCCGAGGAGGTTGCGGCCAAGGCAGCAGCACCCAAGCCCGAGACCAATGTCCGCCCGGGCTATTCGCGCGCCCATCCGGTCAAGGCACGATTCCTCGGCCGCACGCGGCTCAACGGGCCGGGCTCGGAGAAACACACCTGCCATATCGAGATCGATCTCTCTGAGTCGGGGCTCGAGTACGAGGTCGGCGACAGCCTCGGCGTGTTCCCGGCCAACGATCCGGCGCTGGCCGATGCGATCATCGCGGCGATCGACGTGCCGCCGGATTTCCCCATCGCGGGCGAGCCGTTCCGGCAGGTGCTGATCGAGCGCATGTCGCTGGGGCCGGCGCCCGACGCCCTGTTCAAGTTCATTTCCTACCTCACCGGCGGGGAGCGGAAGCAGAAGGCGCTGGCGCTCGCGCGCGGCGAGGATCCCGACGGGGATGCGGCGCATCTCGACGTGCTCGGGGCGCTGGGGAAGTTCCCCGGCATCCGGCCTGATCCCGAAGGGCTGATGGAGGTGCTGGAGCCGCTGCAGCCACGGCTCTACTCGATCTCGTCGTCACCCCGGACCAATCCGGGCCGCGTCAGCCTCACCGTCGATACGGTGCGCTACGAAGCAGGCGGACGGGAGCGGCTGGGTGTTGCGTCCACCTGGTTCGCCGAGCGCCTGCCGTCCTCGGGCGAGTTGCTGGTCTACGTGCAGAAGGCACACGACTTCGCGCTGCCGGCGGACGATGCGACGCCGATCATCATGGTGGGGCCAGGCACCGGGGTCGCGCCCTTCCGCGCCTTCGTGCACGAGCGCCATGCGCGTGGAGCCACCGGCCCCGCCTGGCTGTTCTTCGGCCACCAGCGCGCCGGGCATGACCATTTCTACGCCGACGAGTGGGAGATGTTCCGGCAGCGCGGCACGCTCACCAACCTGTCGCTCGCCTGGTCGCGCGACGCCGGCCTCAAGACCTACGTGCAAGACAAGATGCGCGAAGCCGGCGCCGAGCTCTGGGACTGGCTGAACCGCGGCGCGCACTTCTACGTCTGCGGCGACGCCAAGCGCATGGCCAAGGACGTGGAGGCGGCGGTGCGGGACGTCGCGTCGGCGCATGGCGGGCTGTCGGCCGAGGCGGGCGCCGCGTTCCTCGCTGACCTCAAGGCGAAGGGGAGGTACCAGGCCGACGTGTACTGAGTCCGAGCGCATGCCAGCTTCCCGGGAACAGACTGGCGCCGATGCAAGTTAGGATTGCAACCCCAACACGCGAGGAGCATCCCATGAGCATCGATCTTGGCCGCGGCACATCTACAGGTATTCCCGGGGCGCTCGGTGGACCGAACAACATTCCGCTGATCGAGCTGAACGACGGCAAGCAGATGCCGCAACTCGGCTTCGGGGTCTGGCAGGTATCGAACGAGGAAGTCGTGCCTGCCGTCGCCGCGGCGCTCGAAGCCGGGTATCGCGCGGTCGATACGGCGCAGGGCTATGACAACGAGGAGGGCGTCGGGCAGGCGATCCGCGAGTCCGGCATCGACCGGAGCGAGCTGTTCGTCACCAGTAAGCTCAGGACCAAGCTGCTCGGGCACAACGAAGCCATCGACGGCATCAGGCAGTCGCTCGACAAACTGAAGCTCGACTATCTCGACCTGTTCCTCATCCACTGGCCGTGCCCGGCGCTCGACCGTTATGTCGCCGCCTGGTCGGGCCTGATCGAGGCGCAGAAGCAGGGGCTGGTGCGCTCGATCGGCGTCTCCAACTTCCTGCCGGAGCACCTTGAGCGTATCATCTCGGAAACCGGCGTCGTGCCGGTTATCAACCAGATCGAGACCCACCCCGAGTACCAGCAGCGCCAGATGCAGGCGGTGCACGACAAGTACAGCATCCAGCATGAGAGTTACTCGCCGCTGGGTACCGGTGCGGTGCTCGACAACGAGGAGATCAGGCGGATTGCCGACCAGCACGACAAGTCGGAGGCGCAGACCATCATCCGCTGGCACCTGCAGAAGGGGTTCGTGGTGATCCCGAAATCGACGCACGAGGAGCGCATTCGCGAAAACCTCGACGTGTTCGATTTCGAACTCTCCGAGGAGGACATGCAGGCGATCGCCAGTCTCGACCGGACGCCGGACGGCAAGACGGGCGGCGATCCCGCCACGTTCAACGACCTCTACTGACGAGACGATGAGCATTGCCTTCGATACGGGGCAGCCGGCGCCAGCGCGCCGGCCCCTCACCTATCGCTTCGGTCCGCAGGTAACGGCGGACCGTACCATCTTCCGCCTCTGGGCACCCTCCATCGCGGGTGCCGAGCTGCTGATCGAGGGGAGCGATCCGCTTACCATGCAGCGCGGCGCGGAGGGCTTCTTCTTCCTCGGCGTGCCCGGAGCCGGTCCCGGCACTCGCTACAAGTTCCGCGCCGGCGGCATGGCGTTTCCCGACCTGGCCTCGCGGCAGCAGGATGGCGACAGCGGCGGCTGGAGCATCGTGCGTGCGCCCATCGAGGTGCCGCCGCATCCCCAGGTGCTGCGGCCGTGGCACGAGACGGTGATCGCCGAGGTGCATGTGGGCACGGCAACACCCGAGGGCACGTTCGCCGGCCTGACTAGCCGGCTCGAGCATTTCCGCGACGCCGGCTACACCTGCCTCGAAATCATGCCGCTCAACGAGTTCGCGGGCAGCCGGGGCTGGGGCTACGACGGGGTGCTGGTGTTCGCGCCCGAGGCCAGCTACGGCACCCCGGACGATCTGCGGGCGCTGGTCGACCGGGCGCATGAGCTCGGCCTCACCATGGTGCTGGACGTGGTCTACAACCACTTCGGCGCCGTCGACAACTTCATCGGCCAGTACGCGCCCGAGTTCTTCGAGCCCGAGAGCGAGACGCCGTGGGGCCCGGCCATCAACTTCAACGAGGAGATGGTGCGGCAGTTCTACTACGAGAACGCCGTGATGTGGCTCACCGAGTACGACTTCGACGGCCTGCGCTTCGACAGCGTGCACGAGATGAAGACGGCCTACCGCAACGTCTTCCTCGGCGATCTCGCCAAGACCTGCCGCTCGGCCAAGCCGGATGCGCTGCTGATCATCGAAAACATCGAGAACAGTGCCAGTTGGCTCGACCGCACCACGGTCACCAACCAGCCGGTCAACTTCCTGGCGCAGTGGAACGACGACATCCACCACGTGCTCAATTTTCTCGCCTCGGGTGAGCGCCGCATGGGGTACGAGGACGAGACCCGCGACC
>JAEYTN010000073.1 GCA_023433985.1 Pseudomonadota bacterium
CCTCGGGGTAGAGTGCCAGCACCTGCGCCTTGGTCATGCCGCCGGCGAGCGCTGCACCACCCGACGAAGTGGCAGCCGCAGCGGCTGGAGCCGGCGCTGCCTTGAGCGGCGTCTTGCCCGACTTCGCACCCTCGACGTCCGACTTCACCACCCTGCCCTTCGGGCCCGTGCCGGCGATCGCCGAAAGTTCGATCCCGGCCTCCTTCGCCAGCCGCTTGGCCAGCGGCGAAGCGAACACGCGTGCGCCGTTCGCCGCCGCACCATTGGCGGCAGGCGCCGGAGCGGGTGCCGCCTTGGGTGCAGGCACGGGCGCCGCGGCCGACCCGGTCATCGCCGTCGGCATCTGCGCGGCGGCAGGAGCCGGAGCGGCAGCCGGAGCCTCGGCCTTGGCGGGCTCGGGAGCCTTCGCCACAGGAGCCGGGGCGTCTGTCTTGATGTCCGCGGCGCTCTCGCCCTCGGTCAGGATCACGGCGATCACGGCGTTCACCTTCACGCCTTCAGCGCCTTCGGGCACGACGATCTTGCCGATCGTTCCCTCGTCGATGGATTCGACTTCCATCGTCGCCTTGTCGGTCTCGATCTCGGCGATCACGTCGCCGGAGGAGACCTTGTCGCCTTCCTTGACGTGCCACTTGGCGAGCTTGCCCTCCTCCATTGTGGGAGAGAGCGCGGGCATGGTGATGTTGATGCTCATGATGTCCTCACTCGCCGATGTCTTCGTTCCAGAGTTCCGGATGAGCCGCGATGAAGTCGGCCATCATGTGCTCGCAGCGCTCGTCGTGATAGTCGACCACGTCGACCCCGGCGAGCGCCAGCACGTCCTGGAACCCTTTGAAATTCTTGCTCTCCGCCACCACGACGCGCTTGATCCCGAACTGGATGATGGTGCCGGTGCACATCATGCAGGGGCTGAGCGTGGTGTAGCAGGTGACGTCCCTGTAGGTCTTCTGCCGGCCGGCGTTCTGGATCGCGTCCATCTCGCCATGCAGGATCGGATCACCCTTCTGCACGCGCCGGTTGTGCCCGCGCCCGATGATCTCACCGTTGCGCACCAGCACCGAGCCGATGGGGATGCCACCTTCACCAAGGCCCTTCTGAGCCTCCTCGTAGGCGGCATCGAGGAATTTCTGGTCGTCGGGCGACACGCTCATGGTCAGCCCCGATACGTAACCGCATTCACCGCCGCGATGACCTCGTCGACGCTGGGCAGCGCCAGCTTCTCGAGGTTGGCGGCGTACGGCATCGGCACGTCCTTGCCGGTGACGCGTGTGGGCGGGGCGTCGAGATAGTCGAACGCCTCGGCTGTCACCACGGCGGCGAGCTCGGCGCCGATGCCGCCCTGCGGCCAGCCCTCTTCCACCGTCACCAGCCGACCGGTCTTCTTCACCGACTCGATCACCGTCTTGGTGTCCATCGGACGCAGCGTGCGCAGGTCGATCAGCTCGACGTCGACGCCCGCCGCGACCAGCTTCTCGGTCGCCTGGGTGGCGTAGCGCATGCCCATCGAGAAGGAGACGATGGTCACGTCCTTGCCCTGCCGCGCCACGCGCGCCTTGCCGATCGGCAGCACGTAGTCGTCCACCTTCGGCACCAGCCCGGTCGAGCCGTAGAGGATTTCGTTTTCGAGGAAGACGACCGGCGTGTTCGAGCGGATCGCCGCCTTCAGCAGGCCCTTTGCGTCGGCGGCCGAGAACGGCGCCACCACATAGAGCCCGGGGACATGGCTGTACCAGGCCGAGTAGTCCTGGCTGTGCTGGGCGGCAACGCGCGCCGCCGCGCCGTTGGGGCCACGAAACACGATCGGCGCCGAAACCTGGCCGCCCGACATGTAGAGCTGCTTGGCAGCCGAGTTGATGATCTGGTCGATCGCCTGCATGGCGAAGTTCCAGGTCATGAACTCCACGATCGGCCGCAGCCCCGCGAAGGCCGCGCCCACCGCGAGACCGGCAAAGCCGTGCTCGGTGATCGGCGTATCGACGACGCGCTCCGGTCCGAACTCCTGCAGCAGCCCCTGCGATACCTTGTAGGCGCCCTGGTACTCGGCGACTTCCTCGCCCATCAGGAATACGTCCTTGTCGCGGCGCATCTCCTCGGCCATCGCCTCGTTGAGGGCCTGGCGTACCGTCATCTCCACCATCTCGACATCGGCCGGCAGGTCTGGGTCGGAGGCGATCTCCAGCACCGCGACCGGCGCAACACCGGCCGGCGCCGTAGGCTCGGGCGACGCCTTGGCCTCGGCAATCGCCGCAGCGGAAACCGGCGCCGGCGCGCGCTGCGCTGCCTGGCCGCTCAGGTCGTTGGCGTCCTCGCCCTCGCCGAGCACCAGGGCGATCGGCTCATTGACCTTCACGCCCTCGGTGCCTTCGGCCACGAGGATCTTGTTCACGACGCCACTATCGACGCTCTCGACCTCCATGGTCGCCTTGTCGGTCTCGATCTCGGCCAGCACGTCGCCGGGCTTCACCGTGTCGCCTTCCTTGACCAGCCACTTGGAGAGTTTCCCCTCCTCCATGGTGGGCGACAGCGCGGGCATCAGGATGGTGGGCATTCAGCTCTCCAGCATCGGGGAGTATGAGTGGATGAGGACGGCACTGTCCTCATGCGTGTTGTTCTGTCGTTCGGCCCCCAGCAGGACGCCGAGTGCCGCGGCGGCGATCACCACCGCGAAAAAGGCGGCGAAGGCCAGCTGGAAGCGCTTCAGGTGGGGTTCCACCGCAGCGCCGCCAATGGCCCGGACCTGGTCGAAGCGCCAGCCGCCCAGGGCGAACCAGCTCTTCAGCTTCTGACCGGCGGGCACCAGCCCGACGATCGAGAGCGCCGAGGTCAGCGCCACTACCCATGCGCCGAGCGCCACGATCACGATGAGGCCGATCGCAACGCCGAGCACCGGCCGCGCCTCACGCCGCGTAAACGTCGGTCCAGAGCTCGGAGGGCGCCGGCTCGGGATCGGAGGTCGCGAAATCGGCCGCCTCGGTCACGATGGCGCGGATCTCGGTCTCGACTTCCTTGAGGCTCTCCTCGGTGGCGTAGCTCTTTTCGAGGATGCGGCTCTTCACCTGCTCGATCGGGTCGCGCTCGGCCCGCATCGACGCCACCTCGTCCTTGCTCCGGTACTTGGCCGGGTCGGACATCGAGTGGCCGCGGTAGCGATAGGTCAGCATCTCCAGGATGTACGGGCCCTGCCCCGAGCGCGCATGCTCGATGGCGCGCTCGGCGGCATCGTGCACCAGGCGGATGTCCATGCCGTCCACCTGCTCGCCGGGAATGTCGAAGCCCTCGCCGCGACGGCTGAGGTTCGGCTGGCCCGAGGCGCGGTCCACCGAGGTGCCCATGCCGTAGCGGTTGTTCTCGATGATGTAGACGACCGGCAGCTTCCACAGCTTGGCCA
The DNA here is from genome assembly GCA_023433985.1 of Pseudomonadota bacterium. Lineage (GTDB taxonomy): Bacteria > Pseudomonadota > Alphaproteobacteria > Rhizobiales > Devosiaceae > Devosia_A. Next base: position 3,389 of record JAEYTN010000073.1, read on the forward strand.
TGTTGAAGCTCTCGTAGACCTGCCCCTGGTTGGCCGCCCCGTCACCGAAGTACGAGAGCGACACCGAGCCGTCCTTCTTGTACCTGGAGGCAAACGCCAGCCCGGTGCCGAGCGCCACCTGGGCGCCGACGATGCCGTTGCCGCCATAGAAGCGATGCTCGTTGGAGAACATGTGCATCGAGCCGCCCTTGCCCTTCGACAGGCCGCCCTGCCGTCCGGTGAGCTCGGCCATCACGCCCTTTGGGTCGAGGCCCATGGCCAGCATGTGGCCGTGGTCGCGGTAGCCGGTGATCTGGGCGTCCTCGCCCTTCTTGGAGGCCATGGTAACGCCGGTCACCACGGCTTCCTGGCCGATATAGAGG
>JAEYTN010000077.1 GCA_023433985.1 Pseudomonadota bacterium
GTCGCCGTGACCAGAAAGCGGCCTGTGCCCGGAGTCAGGATCGCTACTGCAACGATGGCGGCCAGCGCGCCCCAGCGCAACGCTCCCTCGTAGCCAAGGACTCCGAAGTAAATGGGATCGAACAACCAGACGAAGCAATAGGCGACGAGCACCCACTCGATCAATCTGGACTTTTCAAGCCGCATTGCGCGCCCGGATCAGCGCTTCGATGCGCTTGATATTCTGGACTTCGCGAAAAGTGGCTGCCGACACGGGGCGCCGATCCCGCAGAGCGGCAGCCAGCCCTCTGTCTCGCCGCCCCAGCTCACGAAAGACCTGGCTCAGGGACATCGATTTTCGGTGTTTCACGAGAAAGCCGAGCCATCGCGCGACTCCGACGGGAATGGTGCTCATCGGATAGAGCAGCGCCACGCGCTTTAGGTAGTTGGCAGCATGATAGCTGGTGTGCGCGCGGGGATCCCGATTGATGGGCGATTCTTCATGCTCCACGATCATGTCAGGATAGGTGAAAGCCTCATATCCCGCGTCGTAGACCCGCAATGTGTGCTCGATTTCTTCACCCTGGCGCCAGAAATACGGGCTTAGCAGCCCGGCCTGGAGCATGGCAGAACGACGAATGGCGTTGCCGCAGCCGGTATAGGTGTAGCAGCGGAAAGGCTCGGCATCCGCAGACAGGCCAAGGCCGGCGGGGGTCTCGATGTTGTATGCAATGATGCCCAGGCGGGGGTTGCGTGCAAATTCCGCGATCGAGCGATCGAGGATGTCGACCGACTTGAAGTGGCTGTCATCGTCAAGATTGACGATGATGTCGCCTTCCGCCATCCCGTAGGCGTAGTTTCGGGCGCCGATCACGCCGCTATTCCTGGGGGTCCGTACATAGCGCACCCGCCCGGCGTATAGCGCGCAGGCCGCCTCCACCTCGGCGGTGGCGGAGCAATCGTCGACCACCATGACTTCCACGGCGGGTGAGACGGCCGGGGTGACGGCAGCCAGGGTTCGCTTCAAGGCCTCGGCGCGGTTGTAGGCGGGAATGACGATCGTCACCGTAAGCGTCGTGGCACCATGCCCTGCTTCCGGACGCGCTGGGGTGATCGCCTCGAGGTCCTGACTGTTCATCTGGGCACAGATGTCCGGTGTAGCTGGCCTTGGGCAGCCGGGTCGATCAGCCGAGCGGAAAGCGCCGGAGGCGAGCTCGTATGCAGGCTCACCCCGTCACCTTCGCCTTCAGCTCGTCCATGAGCGCGATCTCGCTCCTCAAGGTCGCAATGCGGGCTTGGGCAGTCGTGGCGGCGGCTTCGAGCTTGCCGATTTCGGATTCCTCGGCGGGGTCGCGCTCCTCATAGTCGCCGGCGGCGTCGAGGGCGAAGGCGACGTGGCCAAAGCTTTCGTCCATGCGGCGGGTGAGGCCTTCGAGCTCGGCCTGGGCAAGGCGGCGCTGCTCATCAATAGCCGCGGCGATGGCCTTGCGCCGCTCCATGTCGGTGCCCCGATCGCGCTCGAGCGAGCGTGTCCTGAACGTGCTGGCCTCGTCGTTCGACATTTCCCCAGGTCCCTATCGCATGGCGCCGGCCAAGCCCGGCGCCATGGAGACTACGCGCTTCATCGCCCCTGCTCCACCGTGGCGATGACCTGTTCGAAGCGGCGCGCGATGCGCTCGATGTCGAAATGCTCCTCGGCGTGGGCGCGGCCGTTGCGGCCCAGGTGCTCGCGGAGCTCCGGATCGGCGAGGAGCGCCTCGGCGTTGCGCAGCATGGCCTCGTCCTCGCCCGGCTGGCTCACGAAGCCCGCATTGGCCCTGATGATGGTGCGGGCGGCGAGGTTCTGGTGCGGGATGGAAGCGAGGATGGCCCGGCCTGCCGCGAGATAGGACAGCACCTTGGAGGGAACCGAGAAGGCCCCGGCATCCTTTTCGATGAAGGCGCAGAGCAGATCGGCACCCGCCAGCATCTTGGGCAGCTCGTCGACGGTGACCCAGGGACGGACGAACAGGTTGGGAAGCCGGAGCTCGGCGGCGCGGGCGCGGACATGATCGGCGCCACTGCCGACGGAGAAGAGGTGAATGTCGGCATCGACGCGCTGCGCCAGCTTCACCAGGATCTCGGGGTTGTGCTTGCGCGCGAGCGTGCCCGAATAGACGATGCGGCGGCGGCCGGGGCGGAAGTTGACGGCGGCCCAGTCATTGTCGCGCGGGTGGAGGGGAATATCCTCGAGGGGGGCCCAGTTCTCGACCACGTCGATGCGATCGGGGTGAAGCCCCCAGCCCCGGGGGCCGATCAGCGCGGTGAAATCCTCGGCGATGGTGACGACGTGGTCGCTCCGGTGCAGCAGGCGCCGCTCCATGCCGCCGTAGTAGCGGCCGGCAAGCTGGCCGAGCAGCGGGTTGCGGCGGCCGAGGATGCGGGCGATGGCCTCGGAATGCACATCCTGCATCCAGAACACGAACCTGGCGCCGACCCGGCGGCAGGCCTTGATGAGGTGGGACTGCACCTCGAGCGGGGAGTTCGACGAGATGACGGTGGTGGGCTGCTGCTCGAGCACCTGTTGCGCCGCGAGCCTGGCGTAAAGCAGTTGCTGGCGGCTGCGGCGAACGAGGTTCTCCTTGTCGAAGGCCTGGCCGATGGAGAGTTCGTGCGCGGTGAAGCCCGGCGGATCGACCTCGTGGCCGGCGACGCGGCCCTTGGGGGTGGCGAACTCGGCGAACGACACATAGGTGGTGCTGTGCCCCAGCCGGGCCATGCCGCGCGCCAGCTGGGCGGTGAAGGCGTGGCCGCCGTAATCGTGGAACATCAGCCGCGAGGTGGTGGAGAGGGCGTTGGAGATGGCGTTCATTGGAAGTCGCTCGCCTCCTTCCAGCGCCGCAGCGCTTCGGGCAGGGTGAGGCGGAAGCGCCAGCCGCGCCGCTCGAGTTCGCGGGGGTAGATGTTGGTCGACTGGATCAGCTTGCGCACGCGGGCGCGGTTAATCGAGGTCTTGAGGCCGAGCTTGCCGAGGAGTTCGAAGCCGAGTGCAGCAGTGTTGATGAGCCAGGCGGGGACGACGATCGCGGGCTCCCGGAAGCCGGCGGCGGTGGCGAAAGCGCGGTTGATCACTTCGGTCGTGGTGCGCTCGGGATAGGCGTAGATGAAGCGGATCACCGGCTCGTTCTGCTGCGCCATGAAATCGAGGCAGAGGGCCAGGTCCTCGACCGGCGCGCAGGCCTTGATGGTGTCCTTGCGGGCCGGATAGACGAAGAGGCCACGGCGCAGGAGCCGGGCGAGGCGGGTGAAGTTGCCGCGCTCGCCTTCGCCGAAGGTGACCGCAGGGCGGACGACGACGAGGCGCTTGCCGGGGCCGGCGGCCTGCCAATCCTCGTGGATCTTTTCGGCGAGGAGCTTGGACTTGCCATAGGCGCTGACGGGCTGCGGGACGGTGTCCTCGTCGACCTGCTGCTCCTGCGGGCCGTAGATGCCCATGGTGGAGGTGAAGAAGAGCTGGCCGGCGCCGGTCCTGTCGGCGAAGCGGCAGACCTCGATGGCGCCGCGCACATTGGTCCAGTAGTACTCCCAGTCCTCGTGGCCCGGCGTGGTGTGGACGGCGGCGAAATTGTAGATGATGGGGTCGCGGCCGACATCGAGCTCGATCGGCTCGCGGATGTCGACGCGGTGATACTCGGCCTTGGGGACGAGTTCGCGCGGCTCGACGATGTCGGCGAGGAGGATGCGGCCGATATCCGGGCGGTCGGCGAGATGCCGCGCGAGGTGCGTGCCGAAGAAGCCGCAGCCGCCGAAGATGACCACGTCACGCAACACGCTGCAGCTCCTCCTCGTGCGCGAGGAACCAGCGGTAGGTTTCGGCGACGCCCTCTTCGAGGCCGATCTTCGGGGCCCAGCCCATGGCGCGGAGGCGGTCGGCGCTCATCAGCTTGCGCGGAGTGCCGTCGGGCTTCGACAGATCGTGGACGATGCGGCCTTCGTAGCCGACGACGCGGCAGACGAGCTCCGTGAGCTCGAGGATGGAAAGATCCTCGCCCGAGCCGACATTGACGTGCGGGGCATCCGAATAGTTCTTGAGCAGGAAGACCAGGGCGTCGGCGCAATCGTCGGCGTGGAGGAACTCGCGGCGCGGGGTGCCGGTGCCCCAGACGGTGACGGTTTCGGCGCCCGAGCGCTTGGCCTCGTGCGCCTTGCGGATCAGCGCGGGCATGACGTGGCTGGACTTGAGGTCGAAGTTGTCGCCCGGGCCGTAGAGGTTGGTTGGCATGGCGGAGATATAGTCGCGGCCGTGCTGCTTGCGGAACGCCTGCGCGAGCTTGATGCCGGCAATCTTGGCGATGGCGTACCACTCGTTGGTGGGCTCGAGCGGACCGGTGAGGAGCGCGTCTTCCTCAATGGGCTGCGGGGCGAGCTTGGGGTAGATGCAGCTCGAGCCGAGGAAGAGCAGCCGGTTGACATCGTTGTCGTGCGCGGCCCCAAAGATGGCCGTCTCGATCAGCAGGTTCTCGTAGAGGAAATCGGCGGGGTAGGTATCGTTGGCGAGGATGCCGCCGACCTTGGCCGCGGCCAGCACGATGGCGTCGGGCCTGCTGTCCCTGACGAAACGCTCGACCTCGGCCTGGCGCGTCAGATCGACCTCGGCGCGGGTGGCGGTGAGGACGGTGCAGTTCTCGCCCGCCAGGCGGCGGACGACGGCGGAGCCGACCATGCCGCGGTGCCCGGCGACCCAGATGCGCTTGCCCGTAAGGTCAAAGCTGCTCCCTTGCATCAGGCTTCCTTCATCACGGTGGCGGTCTGCATGATCTTGAGGTCTTCGTTGACCATCTCGCGGGCGAGGTCGCGGGCCGAACGGGTGTGCTTCCAGCCCAGTTTGGTGTGGGCCTTGGTGGGATCGCCGATCAGCAGATCCACCTCGGTGGGGCGGAAATAGCGCGGATCGACTTCGACCAGGCACTTGCCGCTCAGCCGATCATAGCCCTTTTCCTCGACGCCTTCGCCGCGCCATTCGAGGTTCATGCCGACATCGGCGAACGCCCATTCGACAAAATCGCGGACCGGGGTGGTTTCGCCGGTGGCGAGCACGTAATCGTCGGGCTCATCCTGCTGCAGCATCAGCCACATGCCGCGTACATATTCCTCGGCGTGCCCCCAGTCGCGCTTGGCGTCGAGGTTGCCGAGATAGAGCTTGTCCTGCTTGCCGAGCCGGATGGCGGCAGCCGCACGGGTGATCTTTCGGGTGACGAAGGTTTCGCCCCGCAGCGGGCTCTCGTGGTTGAAGAGGATGCCGTTGGACGCGTGGATGCCGTAGGCCTCGCGATAGTTCACGACGATCCAGTAGGCATAGAGCTTGGCGGCGGCATAAGGCGAGCGCGGGTAGAAGGGCGTGGTCTCGCGCTGCGGGACCTCCTGCACCTTGCCATAGAGTTCGGAGGTGGAGGCCTGGTAGAAGCGCGTCTTCTTTTCGAGCCCGAGAATGCGGATCGCCTCGAGCAGGCGCAGCGTGCCGATGGCATCGGCGTTGGCGGTGTATTCGGGCGTCTCGAAGCTGACGGCCACGTGGCTCTGGGCGGCGAGGTTGTAGATCTCGTCGGGCTGCGATTCCTGAACGACGCGGATCAGGTTGGTCGAGTCCGTCATGTCGCCGTAGTGCAGGATCAGCCGGGGGTCGGCGACATGCGGATCCTGGTAGATGTCCTCGATGCGGCCGGTATTGAAGGACGACGACCGGCGCTTGATGGCGTGGACGACATAGTCCTTTTCCAGCAGCAGGCGCGCCAGGTACGCACCGTCCTGTCCGGTGACGCCGGTAACCAATGCAACTCGTTTGTTCACGCTATTGCTCGTGCAGAAGAGAGGAGGGGCTCAGAGGCCGGAGCCGGTGAGGAACTCGCGCCGGATCGTCTGGAGGATGATCTTGACGTCAAGCGCCAGCGATACATTCTGCACGTAGGCGCAGTCGTGGTCGATCCGTTGGCGAGCGGCCACCGCATCGGTTGTAGGACCGCGCAGGCCGTTGGCCTGGGCCCAGCCCGAGAGACCCGGACGCACCATGTGGCGGAAATCGTAGTAGGGCACGA
>JAEYTN010000185.1 GCA_023433985.1 Pseudomonadota bacterium
ATGTCGACCAAGGAACAGGATTTCAAGGACCGCCTCGTCGCGGTTGCGCGCGACCTCAGGGAGAACGGGGTGGAGGACCCCGAGGCCGTGTGGATGATCGGCCGCCTTGCGACACGGCTGGTCGAACTCTACAGGCTCAAGGGCTGGACCGAGTTCAAAGCGCAGCTGACGCGCGAGGCCTATGACCGGCTGCTGAAGGATTTCGAGGAGCAGGGCAACGGCTATCATCGTGACGGCAAGCCGAAGGCCGCCTACGCCATCCAGCTGCTGGCCGTATCCGTGATTGCGCGGACGCAGACGGATCCGCAGGTGAAGCAGGGCGAGCAACTGCTCGATGGCATGATCAACCGGATGATCACGGCCTATCGGCAGGCCCGCGCCGCGGAAGCGGCGAAGGCCCACTGACTGCGCCCACGGCTATTTCGGCGGCAGCTGGCGCAGGTAGAGGATGATCGCCTGCACGTCCTCGGGCTTCATGTTGGCGTAGTGTCCCACCGACATGGGCGGCAGCAGCTTGCTGCCATCCGGCCGCGTGCCGGTGGTGATGATGGCCGCGATCTCCTGGTCGCTGTATTTTGACAGGCCGGTCGGGGTGATGTTCGCCGCGACCGAGACGCCCCAGGGGCCGTGGAATTCCTGTCCGCCGGCGCCGAGCGCGGTATCCAGCATGGGGCCCTGTGGCCCGAAGGTCGAGTGGCAGACGGTGCAGTGGCCGACCGGACCTGCGAGGTATTCGCCATATGCCACGGTCACGCCCTCCGGGACGTCGGCAACCGTTTCCACCGGCGGTCCCCAAGCGGGCGGCAGGGGAATGTTGTAGGCGGACTGGCCGGGGTCGTTCTCCACCGGCGGCACGGTTCGCAGGTACATGACGATCGAGGCCAGGTCGGTATCCGACAGCCCCTTGTAGACTTCGAACGGCATGGGCGGCCCGATGACGCTGCCATCGGGGCGGATTCCCTCACGGATCGCCTTGGCAAGCTCCGCGTCGGTCCAGTCCTTGACGCGACCGGCCGGGGTGATGTTGGGCGCGATGGCGGTGTAGGCGTCCGTCTTTTCCACCAGGCGACCGGCCAGGGCCTGGTCGGCAATGAAGCCGTCCGGTCCCATCGGCGTGTGGCAGCTGCCGCAGGCGCCGATCGAGTTGACGAGGTAGTCGCCACGCTCGACCGAGGGTGCAGCGGATGCCCCGGGCGCGATCGCAGCCAACCCGCCTAACGCAAGTAAAGCACTCAGTATCGTTCGCACGGCACGGTCCTCCCAAGATGGCGCCCCGCCGCACCATACTCGCTGGCGAGTGGGCGTCAAATTTGTCCCCAGCCCGGCCTGCTGATTTTCGCGGCAGACGGCTGGACAGCCTGAATATTAGGCGGTTGAAATGGGCGGAACGCGTCGCCCAGAGGACCATCCATGCCCGCCCGCATTTCCCGCGCCACCTATGCCCAGATGTACGGCCCGACCACCGGCGACAAGGTGCGCCTGGCGGACACGGAACTCTTCATCGAGGTGGAGCGCGACCTCACCACCTACGGCGAGGAGGTGAAGTTCGGCGGCGGCAAGGTGATCCGTGACGGCATGGGCCAGAGCCAGATCACTCGGGCGGCCGGTGCCATGGATACGGTGATCACCAACGCGCTGGTCGTCGACCATACGGGCATCTACAAGGCCGATGTCGGCCTGCGCGACGGGCGCATCGCGGCCATCGGCAAGGCCGGCAACCCCGATACGCAGCCGGGGGTGGACGTGATCATCGGGCCCTCGACCGAGATCATCGCCGGTGAAGGCAAGATGCTCACGGCGGGCGGGTTCGACAGCCACATCCACTTCATCGCGCCGCAGCAGATCGAGGAGGCGCTGATGAGCGGCGTCACCACGATGCTGGGCGGCGGCACGGGCCCGGCGCATGGCACGCTTGCCACCACCTGCACCGGTGCCTGGCATATCCACCGGATGATCGAGAGCTTTGACGCCTTTCCGATGAACCTGGCGCTCGCCGGCAAGGGCAATGCCTCGCTCCCTGCCCCGCTGGAGGAGATGATTCTCGCCGGCGCGTCGTCGCTGAAGCTGCACGAGGACTGGGGAACGACGCCTGCCGCGATCGACAACTGCCTGGCGGTAGCGGACGACCACGATGTGCAGGTGATGATCCACACCGACACGCTCAACGAGAGCGGGTTCGTGGAGAACACGGTGGCCGCCTTCAAGGGCCGGACGATCCATGCGTTTCACACCGAGGGCGCGGGCGGCGGGCATGCGCCGGACATCATCAAGGTGGCGTCGCTGCCCAACGTGCTGCCCTCCTCGACCAACCCGACGCGGCCCTACACGGTGAACACGCTGGCCGAGCATCTCGACATGCTGATGGTCTGCCACCATCTCAGCCCGCAGATCGCCGAGGACGTGGCCTTCGCCGAGAGCCGGATCCGCAAGGAGACGATCGCGGCGGAGGACATCCTCCACGATATCGGAGCGTTCTCGATGATTTCGTCGGACAGCCAGGCGATGGGGCGCGTCGGCGAGGTGATCATCCGCTGCTGGCAGACCGCCGACAAGATGAAGAAGCAGCGCGGCCGCCTGCCGGAGGAGACCGGCGACAACGACAATTTCCGGGTGAAGCGCTACATCGCCAAATACACGATCAACCCGGCGATCACTCATGGGCTGAGCCGTCATATCGGGTCGATCGAGGTGGGCAAGCGCGCCGACCTGGTGCTGTGGAACCCGGCCTTCTTCGGGGTGAAGCCGGAGATGGTGCTGCTGGGGGGCTCGATCGCGGCAGCGCCGATGGGCGACCCCAACGCGTCGATCCCGACGCCGCAGCCGATGCACTATCGCCCCATGTTCGCCGGTTACGGCAAGCTGAAGACAAGTTCGACGGTGACCTTCGTGTCGCAGGCGGCTTATGCCGACGGGCTGCGGGGCAAGCTCGGTGTCGCCAAGGGCATGCTGCCGGTGGAGAACACCCGTGGCGGCATCTCCAAGGCTTCGATGATCCACAACTCGGCGACACCGAACATCGAGGTGGACCCGGAGACCTACGAGGTGCGCGCGGACGGCGAACTGCTGACCTGCGAGCCGGCCACGGTGCTGCCCATGGCGCAGCGGTATTTCCTGTTCTAGGACTAGGCTCCTAGAACGGCGGAGGGAGTCGCGCGTGATCTACCTGTTGTGCCTGCTCATCGGCGTCGTTGCCGGGTTGCGTGCGGCGACGCCGCTGGCGGCGATCGCCCTCGGAGCCGCGTTGGGGTGGATCGATCTCAACGGCACGTGGGCCGCGTTCCTGGGCAACATCATCGGGGTGGTGGTGCTGGTTATCTTCGCGGTGCTCGAACTGGTCGGCGACAAGCTGCCCCAGGCGCGGAGCCGCAAGCTGCCGCCGTCGTTCGTCGTACGCGTAGTCAGTGGTGCGCTCGCCGGCACTTTGCTCGGGCTGCCCAGCGGCAACTGGATCGCCGGGCTGATCCTGGGCGGCATCGGGGCTTTTGCGGGCACGCTTGGCGGCTATGAGGCCCGGCGGTGGCTGGCGGCTCGCTTCGGCCGCGACCTGCCCGCGGCACTGATCGAGGACGCGGTGGCCGTTATCGTGGCGCTGGTGGTGGTCTACGCCGCCTGAAGGCTGCCACAGCGAATCGGTTAGTCTTCGGGCTCCAATCCGGGGAGGGATCCGATGGAAGTGCTTCCGCTCGCTGCCGCCGCCCTGATGGGCAGCCCCGACGTTTCGGCGCAGGTGATGCTGTCGCTCAGCGGCGATTTCCAGAAGACGACGCATCAGTACCAGTGCGAGGGGCTCGAGCCCTTCACGGTGGAATTCATCAATGCGGAGCCGAACTTTCTGGCGCTGCTGCCGCTCGGCGGGCGCAAGCTGATCTTCGTCAACGTCATCTCCGCGGATGGCGCTAAGTATGTCGCCGGCCAGTACGAGTTCTGGACGCGCGGGGCCGATGCCACGCTCACCGATGTGCAGGCCGATTCGCAATCGGTCGAGTGCTCCGAAGTGACCGAGACGCCCTGAGGGTCTGCGATGGAGCCAGCCACGAGCGCCGAAGTCTTCACCCATGTGCGCATTGTCATGGGCATGGTCGTCGGCCTCGGCATCACACGGCTGCTGATGGGCGTGGCAGGGCTGGTGCAGCACCCCAAGCGGGCGAAGCTCTCGACGATCCACCTGCTCTGGGCGCTGTCAGTGCTGATCGAGCTGGTGCTGTTCTGGTGGTGGGAGTTCGAGCTTCGGGCGTTGCCGCAATGGTCGTTCGGGGTGTTCTTCTTCCTCGTCGCATATTCGGTGGCGCTGTTCATGCTGGCAGCGCTGCTGTTTCCCGACAAGGTCGACGAGTACGAGGGCTACGAAGATTTCTTCCTCAAGCGCCGACATTGGTTCTTCGGCGTGTTCGCGGCGACCTTCGCGCTCGATGTCATCGACTCGCTCATCAAGGGTGAGCCCTATTTCGACGATCTCGGCGTGGGCTACCTGATACAGGTGCCCATCGGCATAGCGCTCGCGGCGATCGCCATCTGGAGCAACGACAAGAGGTATCATCTGGGGCTGGTGGCGGTGCACCTCGTCTACCAGGCGTGGTGGGTCAGCTTCCTCTTTGACACGCGCGGCTGAAAAGCTAAGTTCGCTCCCGAAGGTTGGGAAGCCTCGCAGACTGAGTTGAGTTCATGCCCGAGACGTTCCGCGCCGTCGCTGTCGTTCGCCACGGCGAGAAGGCGGGGGCGACGGCATTCGAGCTTGCCGTGCTCCCCCATGACGAGCGGCGGGTGCGTCGCCGCCTGATCCCGCTGGTGCATGGCGACGGGGTGCTGGTGGATTTTCCCGAGCCGGTGACGCTGAGCGATCGCGACTGCCTGAGGCTCGAGGACGGGCGGCTGATCGAGATCATCGCCGCCGAGGAGTGGCTCTACGAGGTGCGGGGCCGCGACGAGGTGCACATGCTGCAACTGGCATGGCACCTGGGGAACCGGCACCTCAAGGCGCAGATCGAGCTGCGGGGCAATCGCGGCCCGCTGCGCATCCTGATCCTGCGCGACCATGTAATCCGCGACATGCTCCGCGGGCTGGGCGCCACCGTCACCGAGGTGAGCGAGCCGTTCTATCCCGAGGAAGGCGCGTATTCGCACAGCCATGGCGAGCCCGCCCATGCATTGCTGAACCGATGAGCGAGAGCGAGGCGCTGCAAAAGCTCGTCACCTGGCTTTCGCCTGCCTTCCCGGTGGGGGCGTTCGCCTGGTCGGCGGGGCTCGAGACGGCCATCGCCGATGGGAGGGTGCGGGACGCGGCGCGGCTGGGCGATTGGATCGCAGGGGCGTTGAAGCATGGCGGCATCCGGACCGATGCGATCCTGCTGGCGCATGCGCATCGCGGGTTTGCCGACGCCGCGGCGCTGCAGGAACTCGCCGACCTCAGCCTCGCACTCACGGCCTCGCGCGAAAGGTGGATGGAGACGACGATCACCGGGGACAGCTACGTCACCGCCACGAAGGCGTGGCCGGCCGAGCCGCTCGCCGCCCTGCCCTCGCCCTGCCCGTATCCGATAGCCGTCGGCGCGATTGCCGGGGCGCACAGGATCGGGCTCGGCGATACGCTGCTCGCCTGGCTCACGGCGACGGTGCATGGGCAGGTATCGGTTGCGGTGCGGCTGGTGCCGCTGGGACAGAGCGACGGGCTACGGGTGATGGCGGGACTCGAGCCCGCCATCGCGGCGCTGGCGACGGAAGCGGCGAGCGCCGGGCTTACCGATATTGGCGGCATCGCCTACGCCGCGGATATCGCGCAGATGCGTCACGAGACGCTCGAGCCCAGGATCTTCCGCTCATGAAAGTTTTCCGCTCATGAACATGTTCGTCGCCTCCATCGTCTTCGTTATCCTGCTTGCGATGGCGCTGGCATACCTGCTGTGGGCGCTGGGAAGCCGGTGGCCGATCAAGGATCCGGAGCTCCTGGCGAAAACGGTGATCGGGCGGCCGGGCGTCACGCGGGTGCCCCGGCTTGCCTCATTGATCGTGGCCGTGCTGGTATTTGCCGCGGGCATGGTGGCGCTGTCGCTGGCCGACCACACGGCGGGCGACTGGTGGCTCACGGCGCTCGGCGCCGTGCTCGCCGCGCTGTTCCTCGGCCGCGGCGCGCTGGGCTATACGGTCGGCTGGCGCGCGAGATACTCGGTGGAGCCGTTCGTGACCAACGACCGGCGCGTCTATTCCCCGCTCTTCCTCATCGTGGGGGGCGGCTTTCTCATCCTGGTGATCATGAGGCTGATATGAAATCGCTCAATGGCCCGCTCCGCGTCGGTATCGGCGGCCCGGTCGGCTCGGGGAAGACGACGCTGTGCGAGATGCTGCTCAAGGCGATGCGCGACCGCTACTCGATGGCGGTGGTCACCAACGACATCTACACGCAGGAAGATGCGCTGATCCTCAACCGCGTGCAGGCGATCTCAGCTGACCGCATTGTCGGGGTGGAAACCGGTGGCTGCCCGCATACGGCGATCCGCGAGGACGCCTCGCTCAACCTCGCGGCCATCGCCGAGCTCAACCGCAAGTTCCCCGACCTCGACATCGTGCTGATCGAATCGGGCGGCGACAACCTGTCGGCGACATTCTCGCCCGACCTCGCCGACATCACGCTCTATGTCATCTCGGTAGCCGAGGGTGAGAAGATCCCGCGCAAGGGCGGGCCGGCGATCACCCGCTCGGACCTGCTGATCATCAACAAGGCCGACCTGGCGCCTTACGTGAACGCCAGCCTCGAGGTGATGGAGGCCGATACGGTTCGCGTGCGCGAGGGGCGGCCATACGTGTTCACCGACATGCTGCGGCGCGACGGGCTCGACGAGGTGATCGCGTTCATCGAGCGGATGGGCGGGCTGGCGCCCGCACAGGCGGCAGAGTAACCTTGGATGCCCAGCGGCGGAGGCGCCGCCGCAGGCTGACGTCATCGTCGCGCAAAGCGGGCCCGCTTGCACCACGGGAGGAGGCAATCGTGGCGCCAACGGCTGCCATGCTGCCTGGAGCCAAGCATCCGATGAGCAAGACCGAGGGATTCCTGCTGATGCGCCGGCCGCTGGCCCAGCCGACGGCGGCTGCATCCATGCCCGACGGGGTGGTGCGGGTGCCGCTCGCCGCCGCGGATGCGCTGGCGATCCACCGACTGCTCGAGGCCTCGTATGCGCCGGGCTATGGCAGCGTGCGGCCGGATGCGCTCGAATGGTGGGAGGCGATGGTGACCGATAGCGAGTTCGACCGCAACCTCGCCTTCGTGGCCAAGGCCGGCGAGCAGGTGGTGGGCTTCTGCCTCGTGTGGACCTCGAGCTTCGTCAAGGACATCGTGGTGGATGGGGTGTATCGTCGGCGCGGCATCGGCTCGGCGCTGCTCGCTTCGGCGATCGAGGCGATGCGGGGACGCGGCCACGAGGAAATCGCGCTCAAGGTCGACATCTACAACGCCAACGCGCAGCGGCTGTATCAGGAGTTCGGGTTCGTGGCGGACTGAGGGGCACCCGATCCGGACACCCTCGTCCCTCATGAAGAAGGGTGAAGGGGGCAATGCTGGCAGGGCCGCCTGCTGCTAGCCCTGCTTCGGCGGTTGTTCGCCCGGTGTCTGCTCCGGCGGGTCTTGCTGCGGGACTTCGAGCGGCGGGTTGCCCGGAGCCTGGTCGGGGGTGGGTACAGGTTGCGGCGTTTCCGGGACAACCGGGGTCTCGGGCGGGAACTGGCCGGGCGGGCTTTCGGGCTGGGCGGGTGGGATCTGACCCTTAAGCAGCACCACGACGGAGCGCGAGGGCAGGGTTACGGCGCCATCGGCGAGCGGCACCACGGCAGTGTCGTCGGAGGCCATGCCGATGGTCCAGTAGCCTTCGGGTAGGCGCGCCAGCACCGGTTCGATACGTCGGTTAAACCACACGATCAGTTCCTCCTCGGGTACCTGCAGGCGCATGCCGAGCACCGATGCACCTGCATCGTTCCAGTCGCCGTCATTCATCTCGCGCCCGTCGGGGTGCAGCCACGCGACGTCGCGGATGCCGTTGCGGGTCTGGCCGCTGAGGAAATGGTCATGCGTGAGCGCGACGTGGCTCCGGCGGAACTCGACCAGCGCCGAGACGTAGTCGACCAGCGTGCCGTCCGCCTTGTCCCAGTCGAGCCAGGTGATCTCGTTGTCCTGAGCGTAGGCGTTGTTGTTGCCCTGCTGGGTGCGACCGAACTCGTCCCCCTGCTGCAGGAGCGGCAAGCCACGGCTGAGGAACAGCGTGGCGAGGAGCGCGCGGACGTCGCGGCGGCGCATAGCCGCAATGGTCGGATCGTCGGTCGGGCCTTCGTGGCCGCAGTTCCACGACAGGTTGTTGTTGTGGCCGTCGCGATTGCCCTCGCCGTTGGCCTCGTTGTGCTTGTCGAGGTAGCTGACGAGATCGAGCAGTGTGAAGCCATCGTGCACCGCCAGCATGTTGACGCCTGCGGAAGGCTTGCGACCGGCGAAGTCGAAGATTTCAGCCGAGCCGGCCACCTTGCCGGCAAGCGCGCCGATCTTGCCCTGGTCGCCCTTCCAGAACGAGCGAACCTCGTCGCGGAAGGTGTCGTTGTGCTCGTGGAACTCCTTGCCGAAGCGACCGAGCTGATAGCCGCCCGGGCCGGGGTCCCATGGCTCGGCGACGAGGATGCACTTCGACAGGACCGGATCGGCCTTGATCAGTTGCAGCATCTGCGCGTCCGGATTGAAGCCCGGCTCGCGGCCGAGCACCGGCGCGAGGTCGAAGCGGAAGCCGGAGACGCCCATCTCCTCTACCCAGTAGCGGAGGCTGTCGATGACGAGGCGCTGGGTGGCCGGGTGGTCGCAGCGCAGCGTATTGCCGGTGCCGGTATCGTTGACGAGCACCTGCTTCCCGTCGACTTCGGTGAAGCGGTAGTAGGTCCTGGCGTCGAGGCCCATCAGCGAGAGCATCGGGCCGTTGGCGTCGCCTTCGCCGGTGTGGTTATAGACCACGTCGAGGATCACCGAGATACCCGCCTTGCGGTAGGTATCGGTCATGTAGCGCAGCTCCTGCGGGCCGCGGGGAGCGAGGCGCGGATCGATGGCGAAGTAGGTGACGGGGTTGTAGCCCCAGGCGTTGGTGAGGCCGAGCGCCGGCAGGTGGCCCTCGTCGATCCAGGCGGCGGTAGGCATCAGCTGCACCACGTCGACGCCGAGATACTTGAAGTGGTCGATCACCCGCTTCGTCGTCAGCCCCGCGACCGTGCCGCGCAGCGGGCCCTGCACCGAGGGGTGGCGCATGGTGTAGCCGCGGACATTCAGCTCGTAGAACATGCCTGGCGCCTTGCGGCGGGGCGTGGCCGGCTTGTTGGACGCGCCGACCACGATCGCCTTGGGGATCAGCGGAGCGGTGTCTACCGCCTCGTCGCGGTGCAGGCGCAGGCGCGGCGAGCGCACGAACACCCGGTCGATGCGCTTGGCATAAGGGTCGACCAGCAGCTTGTTGGGATCGAAGAAATAGCCCTGGTCCGGATCGTAGCGGCCATCGGCGCGGAAACCGTATCTGGCCCCTGCCCCGATGCCGGCGACCAGGCCGTGGTGGATGTTCTCGGTATGGCCATCGAGCTCGAGACGCGCGATCTCGCGGTCGAGCTCGTCGTAGATCGAGACCCAGATGGCCGAGGCAGTTTCGGAGTACACCGCGAAGTTCACGCCTTCGGCGGTGATGGTGGCGCCCAGCTTCTGAGCGGAGCCGCCACCCGGCACGAGTTGAGGAGTCACCGGCGCGGGGTCCTCAAGTGATAACGCTTGGCGCGTCACGGCCGGTGCGCTCGCGTATTCCGGCGACACTGTCTGCGATGGCGATAAGTGGCTGTAGCGCAGACTGGGTGTCGAGATCGTGCTGTCCATGCGGTGGCTCATACCTTTCGAGGTAGAGCCGCAACGTGGCGCCGACAGTTCCGGTTCCGCTCAGCCGGATGACGATGCGGGAGCCGTCGGTGAAGCCGATGCGGATGCCCTGCTTGCCGCTGGTCGAGCCATCCACCGGGTCGTTGTAGGTGAAGTCGTCGGCGTAGGCGACTTCGCGGCCGTCGAGCCGCGCGCCCGCCATCGAGGGGAGCCGCGCACGCAGGTCGTCCATCAGCTTGTTGGCAGCGGCTGCGTCGACTTCCTCGTAGTCGTGGCGGGTATAGTAGTTGCGGCCATAGGTGGCCCAGTGGTCGAGCACGATCTCGTTGACGCCCTGCCCGCGCGCCGCGAGCACGTTGAGCCAGAGCAGCACTGCCCAGAGCCCGTCCTTCTCGCGCACGTGGCTGGAGCCGGTGCCGGCGGATTCCTCGCCGCAGATGGTGACGCGGCCGGCATCGAGCAGGTTGCCGAAGAACTTCCAGCCGGTCGGCGTCTCGTGCATCTCGATGCCGAGCTTCTCGGCGACGCGGTCGGCCGCCGCCGAGGTCGGCATGGAGCGGGCGATGCCGGCGATACCGGTGGCATAGCCCGGCGCGTGCGGGGCGTTGGCGGCAAGGATGGCGAGCGAGTCCGACGGGGTGACGAAGCGTCCGCGGCCGATGATCAGGTTGCGGTCGCCATCACCGTCCGAGGCGGCGCCGAAATCCGGCGCGTCCTCGCTCATCATCAGGTCGTAGAGGTCCTTGGCGTAGACGAGGTTGGGGTCGGGGTGGCCGCCGCCGAAATCGGGCGAAGGCGTGCCGTTGATCACGGTGCCGGCCGGTGCGCCAAGGATGCTTTCGAGGATGCGGTGGGCGTAAGGGCCGGTGACGGCGTGCATGGCGTCGAAGCGCATGCGGAAGCCGGCGGCGAACATGGCGCGGATCTTGTCGAAATCGAACAGCGTCTGCATCAGCTCGGCATAGTCGGCGACCGGGTCGATCACCTCGACGACCATGGCGCCCGAGTGGTGCGTGCCGATGGCGCCGAGGTCGACGTCCGGCGCATCGATGGTGAGGTAGCGGTCGATGACCTTGGAGCGCGCGAACACCGCCTCGGTGATCTTCTCGGGCGCCGGACCGCCATTGCCGATATTGTACTTGATGCCGAAGTCGCCATCGGGGCCGCCCGGATTGTGGCTCGCGGACAGGATCAGGCCGCCGAATGCCTTGTGGTGGCGGATGACATGGCTGGCGGCCGGGGTGGAGAGGAGCCCGTTCTGCCCCACCAGCACGGCGCCGAAGCCATTGGCCGAGGCAATGCGGATGATGCGCTGGATGGCGACGTCGTTGAAGTAGCGGCCATCGCCGCCGATCACCAGCGTCTTGCCCTTGAAGCCCTCGAGCGAGTCGAAGATCGACTGCACGAAGTTCTCGACATAGTTGGGCTGGCTGAACACGCTGACGCGCTTGCGCAGGCCCGAGGTGCCGGGCTTCTGGTCGGCGAACGGCGTGGTGTTAATC
>JAEYTN010000202.1 GCA_023433985.1 Pseudomonadota bacterium
AGGTTTTGCTGCGCGGCCGCAGCATCGGCAGTCAACTCGTCGACTTCCTCGCGCTCGCCGTCGAGTTCGCTGTCGATCAGCGGCTGCAGCTCGTTGGAGAGTCGGAACGCAATGTCGAGGTTGAACAGCTCGCGTGCGTCCGCCTGCTGCCCCTCGCGCAGCTGGATCAGCATGCGCGCCGTCGAACGGTCGATGGCGTGGTAGAGCTCGGTCATCCGCCTGGTGTTGTCGAGCTCAGGCAGCTCGCCCTGCACGTCGCCGACTCCGGCGAGGCTGCCGATCTCGTCGCGCGTCACCTGCGACAGGCGGGCGAAGTTGCGCTCCATCGCCACCCGCGAGGCGCTGAGGAAATCGAGCCCGTTGCGGTTGAGCAGCAGCACCATGGCGACGTTCTCGCCATACTGGTTGACCGCCCCGTCGATGGCCGCCAGCACCACCAGCCGCTGGTGCACGCCGGCCACCCGTTGCGCGAAGTACCCGGACTGCCAGAGCGCATAGGCGGCGATGGCGCCCAGCGCCGCCAGCGCCAGCACCGCCCACAGGGCCAGCGCTGCTATCAGTGCCCGAATGCTCATGCCGTCGACGTGTCTCCCGCGCCGAGCAGTAGCATCAAACCTAGCGCCATCGTGAACCGTCGGGGCGCAATACACCGCATTGCGAATGCTGCCGGGGGGATCAGTGACCCTCGAAGTCGATGAGCTTGAAGACCTCGACCCCGGCCTGCCTCAGCTTCTCGGCGCCACCGAGGTCGAACAGGTCGATGACGAAGCCGGCATGACCGACCTCGGCGCCGGTGCGGCGCAGCAGCGACACCGCCGCGAGCGCCGTGCCACCGGTGGCGATCAGGTCGTCCACGAGGAGCACCTTGTCACCCGGCTTCAGCACGTCGGCATGAATCTCGATGGTGTCGACGCCATACTCGAGCGCGTAGTTCTGCCCGATCGTTTCACCCGGCAGCTTGCCCTTCTTGCGTACCGGGATGAACCCGACGCCCAGCGCGATCGCCACCCCTGCCCCGAAAATAAAGCCACGCGCCTCGATGCCGGCGACATGGGTGATTCCGAGCGCCCGGTGCGCCTCGGCAATCCGCTCAATGCTCTCGCGAAACCCGGCGGGGTCCTCGATCAGCGTGGTGATGTCGCGGAACAGAATCCCCTTCTTGGGGTAGTCGGGAATGGAGCGGACGAGGGACTTGAGGTCGAGCATGAAGAGCGCGCAGACGGTGGTATTGACGGAGGGAATTCGGGGCGAGCGACCGGCGCGAGCGGCACTACGCCCCCGCCTGCAGGCTGCAGGAGATCAGCGCTTGGTGCGGTCGATGAGCTTCCGCGCCAGCTGGCCGGCCTTGTAGGCGCCGGCAAGGGTCGCATCGCGCGCCGCCGCCTGCACCTTGGGGTTGAGCAGCACCGGCGCCGCAGCGAGCACCACCGGATGACTCGCCACACGCCTGGCAAGCGTGGCAGCAGTGATCGCGGTGCGCAGAATGGACATGCGGGCGGCCTCCGGTTTGCTGGCCGAATTATCTGTCAGAGCGTCCCGGATCGCAAGACCACTCCCGAAAATGACAAGGGGCCCGAACGGGCCCCTCGAAACCTTGGCGATCGGTCGCGAGCTTAGTGCTCGACCTTCGACCAGAGCCGGCGCTTCACCAGGTACATGACCCCCGCGAAGACGATCAGGAACAGCATCACCTGCAGGCCCGCTTCCTTGCGCGCCACCAGGTGCGGCTCGGCCATCCACATGGCGAAAGCTGCGAAGTCACGCGAGTACTGGTCGACCGTCAGCGGCACGCTGCTGCCGTTCTCGGCCTCGCCATAGGTCACCGCGCCATCCGAGAGCGGCGGCGGCATGCCGATGGCGTGGCCGGGGAAGTACTCGTTGTAGTACTTGCCCTCGGGCAGCTCGAACGGCTGGCCGTCGGAGCCGGTGACCCCGTGCGGCACTTCGTCGTGATAGCCGGTCAGCAGCGCGTGGATATAGTCCGGGCCGCCTTCCTGGTAGGGCGTGACGTAGTTGAGCAGCCACCACGGGAAGGGCTGCACGGTGCCGCGCGCCTTGGCCATGACCGACAGGTCGGGCGGAATGGCGCCGCCATTGGCGTCGCGTGCCTCCTGGTCGGAGGCGAACGGCGACGGCCAGCGATCGGCCGGAACGGCCGGGCGGCGACCGCCCTCGGCGTCGACATCGGCGACCTCGTACTCTGCCGCCAGGGCCTTGACCTGCCCCTCGGAGAACTCGGGACCGCCCGGCTCGCCGAGGTTGCGGAACGCCAGCAGGCGCGCCGAATGGCAACCGGCGCAGACCTCGCGGAACACCTGGAAGCCGCGCTGCAGCTGGTTCCGGTCATAGGTACCGAACACGCCGGCGAAGCTCCACGGCTCCTTCTTGATCTCGGGGGTGGAGTGGCCTTCCTGCGCAAACGCCGAGGCGGAGAGGGCGACCAGGCCCACTGCCAGGGCGCCGAGGATGCTCTTGATCTTGTTCATTTGGCTCGCAACCCCGGGATCAGTGCGTCGTCTTGACCGCGTCGGCATCGGCGCCGCTCACGGCCGGCGGCATGGTCAGCACGGCTTCCGAGATGGAAGGCGGCAGCGCCCTCGGCACCTCGAACCGGCCCAGCAGCGGCAGGACGATCAGGAAGTAGATGAAGTAGTAGGCGGTGCAGATCTTCGACAGCACCACGTAGATGCCTTCGGCCGGAGCCGCGCCCAGGTAGGCGAGCGCCACGAAGTTGATGATGAACAGCCAGTAGAACCACTTGAAGATCGGCCGGAACGTCCCCGAGCGCACCTTCGACGTGTCGAGCCACGGCACGAAGAACAGCACTAGCAGCGCACCGGCGAAGAAGATGACGCCGCCCAGCTTGCTGTCGATGAACAGGATGTTGAAGTCGATGGCGCGCAGGATCGCGTAGAACGGCAGGAAGTACCATTCGGGCACGATGTGGGCCGGCGTCACCTGACTGTTGGCCATGACGTAGTTGTCGGGGTGACCCAGGATGTCCGGCGCGAAGAACACGAACCAGGCAAACGGGATGCAGAACACGATGACCGCGAACAGGTCCTTCATCGTGTAGTACGGGTGGAACGGCACCGTGTCGCGGCTCGACTTCACCTCGACGCCGATCGGGTTGTTGTTACCCGGCACGTGCAGCGCCCAGATATGCAGCCCGACTACCGCCGCGATGATGAACGGCAGCAGGTAGTGCAGCGAGAAGAAGCGGTTGAGCGTGGCGTTATCGACCGCGAAGCCGCCGCGCAGCAGCTGCAGGATCGGCTCGCCCACTACCGGGATGGCCCCCAGGATGTTGGTGATCACGGTGGCGGCCCAGAAGCTCATTTGCCCCCAGGGCAGCACGTAGCCCATGAACGCGGTGGTCACCATCAGCACGAACAGCAGCACGCCGAGGATCCAGAGGATCTCGCGCGGCGCCTTGTAGGAGCCGAAAAAGAGGTTGCGGGCCATGTGGATATAGACCGCGAGGAAGAACATCGAGGCGCCCACGGCATGGACGGCCTGGATGATGCGGCCGCCGTTCACGTCGCGACGGATATGCTCCACCGAGTCGAAGGCGAGGCTCACATGCGGGGTATAGTGCATCGCGAGCACGATGCCCGTCACGATCTGAACCCCGAGCATGAAGGCAAGGATGGCGCCGAAGGTCCACCAATAGTTGAGGTTCTTCGGCGTGGGGTAGTCCATCAGGTGTTCTTTGGACCACCGGATGATCGGCAGGCGGTCGTCGATGAACTTCTCGACGACGTTACCGGGGACGTAGCTGGATTCGTGTGCCATTCTTCTTGTTGTCCCTTAGCCGATCTGCACGAGCGTGTCGGAGAGGAATTCGTAGGGCGGCAGCACCAGGTTCTTGGGCGCCGGACCTTTCCGGATACGGCCGGCCGAGTCGTAGTGCGAGCCGTGGCAGGGGCAGAACCAGCCATCGTAATCACCCGACTCGCCCACCGGGACGCAGCCCAGGTGCGTGCAGTTGGCAATCATGATCAGCCACTGCTCGTGGCCGGGCTTGGTGCGCTGCTCGTCGGTCTCGGGATCCTTGAGGTCGCTCAACGGCACCGCCTTGGCCTCGTCGATCTCGGCCGTCGTGCGGTGGCGGACGAAAACCGGCAGCCCGCGCCACTTGATGGTGACCGACTCGCCCTCGGCGATGTTCGACACGTCGAACTCGATGGTGGCGAGCGCCAGCACCGAGGCGTCAGGGTTGAGCTGGTTGATCAGCGGCCAGGCAACGCCCGCGACGCCTACCGCGCCCACGGCACCCGCCGCGACATAGAGAAAATCGCGCCGCCCCGAACCGGGGGCGTCCTGATGTGCCGTATTGGATTGCGTCGCCAAGGTAAGCTTCCGTCTATTGTGCCTTGATCAGCGCCTCGGTGCCGCCGGCTGCCGCAGATACGCAGGCATAACCGGCTCCCGCCCTCAACGGCGCGTGATTTGGGCGTTCTTTTGGCACTGTCATGGCAGCTTGTCCAGCGTTGCGGCAGGTGACTTTCCACCGCTGCGACACTATAGCAACCGCCAGCAAACCCAACAAAACCTTACCAAACCGGTCCACAAAAACTCCAGTGGTCGACCTCGCCCTCTACCAGCCCGACATCGCCCAGAATACCGGCACCATGCTGCGGCTTGGCGCCTGCCTCGGCGTGCATGTCCACATCATCCATCCCACCGGCTTCGCCTTCTCGGCAAAGGCGGTGAAGCGCGGAGCGCTGGACTACCTGGAGCACGCCGAGTTCACCGAGCACCTGAGCTGGAGCCACTTCAACGACTGGCGGTCGGAAGCCGGGCGGCGCCTGGTACTGCTGACCACGAAGGCGGCGAGTTCCATGTACGGGGCAAGCTTCGCCTCCGGCGACATCCTGCTGATGGGCCGCGAGAGCGCCGGTGTGCCGGAGGCGGTGGCCGACGCCGCGGACCTGCGCATCCGCATCCCGATGCGACAAGATATGCGTTCGCTCAATGTCGCCGTGGCCGCGAGTGTCGTGCTAGGTGAGGCGCTGCGCCAGACCGGCCATTTCGAAGTCCTGACATGACCTTGCCCGCCGATATTGAATCAAAAAAAGAGCGCGCCGCCGCGTGGTTCCGCCAGGTGCGGGACGATCTCGTGGCCCGCCTCGAAGCCATCGAAACCGATGTCGCCGGTCCCCATGCCGACCGGCCCGCCGGCAAGTTCGAACTGAAGCCCTGGTCGCGCGAGTCTGGCGGTGGCGGCGAAATGGGCCTGCTGCATGGCCGGGTGTTCGAGAAGGCCGGCGTCCACATCTCGGTGGTGCACGGCCAGTTTTCCGAGGATTTCGCCCGCCAGATGCCGCACACCGACGCCGGTGCGGAGTTCTGGAGCGCCGGGGTGTCGGTGATCATCCACCCGTGGAACCCCAATGTGCCGGCCGCGCACATGAACACCCGCATGATCGTGACCGGGAAGTACTGGTTCGGCGGTGGTGGCGACCTGACCCCCGTGCTCGACCGCCGCCGTACCCAGGCCGATCCGGATTCGGTCGATTTCCACGCCGCCTACAAGGCCGCATGCGACGCCCATCCGGGCGTCGACTACACGGCCTACAAGAAGTGGTGCGACGAGTATTTCTGGCTCGCCCACCGCAAGGAGCCGCGTGGCATTGGCGGCATCTTCTACGACCACCACAATTCGGGCGACTGGGATGCGGACTTCGCCTTCACCCAGGATGTCGGCCGCGCCTTCCTCGACGTGTATCCCCGCCTCGTCCGCCGCAACTTCGAGACGCCCTGGACCGAGGCCGACCGCGACGAGCAGTTGATCCGGCGGGGTCGCTACGTCGAGTTCAACCTGCTCTACGACCGCGGCACCACCTTCGGGCTCAAGACCGGCGGCAATATCGACGCGATCCTCTCCTCCATGCCTCCGGCGGTTAAGTGGCCATAGGATGATCGACCGGAGGAGCCGATGGCGCTGATCGAAATCGGAATCTCCGGCTACCGCTCGATCCACCGGCTGCGCATGCCGTTGCGACGCCTCACGGTGCTGGTGGGCGGCAACGGCGTGGGCAAGACCAACCTCTACCGCTCCCTCGAACTGCTGAGCGCCGCGGCGCGCGGTACCCTCGCCGACGAGATCGCCCGCGAGGGTGGGCTCGGCTCGGTGATGTATGCGGGCGAGTTGAAGTCGCACGAGGAGCGGAGGCTGGTGCTCGACGCCACGCTCGACGAGCTGACCGATGGCGGGCTCGGCTACGAAGTCGAGAACGGTTTCCCCATGCAGTATCGCGACGAGCTGGGATTTCCGACGGTTGTGGCCGCTGCCTTTCTCACCGAAGCGCAGGTGAAGGCGGAGAGCCTGCACCTGTTGCAGCGTGGCAAGAAGGTGCCGCTGATGGAGCGCAAGGGGCCGACGGCCTGGGCGCGGGACGGCAGCGGGCGAAGGCAGCAGGTGGGAGAGCAACTGCTCTCCAGTGAAACCGCATTGTCCGCCCTGCGCGGCGGCTTCCCCGAAATCGACGCCATGCGCACCACCATGGCGGGCTGGCGCTTCTTCCACAGCTTCCGCACCGACCAGGGCTCGCCGCTGCGCCGCCCCTCGCTCGCCGTCACATCGCCGACGCTCAACTCCGACGGCTCGAACCTCGCGGCGGTGTTCGCGACGCTCCGGCACATCCGGCAGGAATCGGTCGACCTCGACGAGGCGATCGAGGCTGCCTTCCCGGGCGCTGTGCTGCATGTGCCGCCGCCCGAGCGACAGGCAAGCTTCGCCATGATCTTCCCCGACATGCCCAAGCGGGAGTTCGGGGCGCACGAGCTTTCCGACGGCACGCTGCAGTTCCTCGCCCTGATGGGCGCCCTGCTCTCCTATCGCCTGCCGCCCTTCATCGCGCTCAACGAGCCCGAGACCAGCCTCCACCCCGCCCTGCTGCCTGCGCTGGCGAGCAGCATCGTTAAGGCGGCGAAGCGCACGCAGGTCTGGGTGGTGACGCATTCACGCGAACTCGCCGACGCCATTGCGGCACTGAGCGGAGTAGTCCCGCGGCAGGTGATCCGGCGCGACGGTGCGACATGGATCGAGGGCCTGAGCAGCCTGGGCACCTTCCCCGACGAGGACTAGGCGCGCGCCGCCCTGCGCTGAGTGAGCGCGCCGGCAAGTTCTTCGACGGTGTCGGGCAGCGTGGAATTGAAGCTGAGGGCCAGCCGGCGCACTGCGGCGTAGTCGACGCGGCTCCGCAGCGCCATGTCGACCAGGTGCATGATCGCCGACGAGGGCGGCTCGGCTGCCTTGTAGGGCCGGCTCTCCACAATCGCCGCGAAAATATCGCACACCGTCAGAACGCGGGTCAGCGGCCGTACCTGCGTACCCGAAAGGCCGTCGGGATAGCCGCTGCCGTCGAGCGCCTCGTGGTGATGCAGCACCGCATCGAGGACGATCGGCGGCAGTTGCGCATGCGACTTGAGGTAGTCGTGGCCGGCGCGGGGATGGCGCTTGATCAGGTCGAACTCCGCCGCGCTGAGCTTGCCCGGCTTGTCGAGGATCTGGCGCGGGATCGTTGCCTTGCCGACATCGTGCAGCAGGGCTGCGTTGACCAGCGCCGTCGCCGCGGCGTTGTTGAGGCCGTTACGCGCCGCATAGGTCGCCGCCACGCCGGTAACCAGCAGGCAGTGTTGGAAGGTGCTCTCGTGGTGCTCGCGAACGGTATCGAGCCACTGCTCGCCGCCCACGGATGCGACATCGGCCAGCACTTCGGCGCTCGCCGAGGATATCGCCTCTACCGCCAGGGCCTGGTCGGCGACGAGGCCTTCGAACAGCGCCGCGATCGACTTGCCGGCCGCCAGCACCGACTTGCCGCCACGCGAGGCGGCGATAACGGCCCGCTTCGCCGGGGAAATGGGCTCGGCGAGGTCAGCCATGCCCGACAGGGTTCGGCGCAGCTCGGCGACCGCCTGGTGGCGCATCACGTGATGTGTCGCGCCAAGTGCATTGGCCTGCACGCGCGACAGGTGTGTATCGGCGCCGCTCTCGACAATGAACCGGCGGGGCAGCTCGGCCGGCAGCCGAGCCAGCAGGTGGCGCAGCGCAGAAACGGAGAGGGAGTTGCGCACGTTGATATCGACGATGACCTGCGCCACGTCGTCGAGCGCGATATCTGCCGGCCGACCGAGACGCCACAGCGGCAATCCAATCTGTGCGGCCAGGTCGTGTGCTTGCGGGGCGCTATCTTCGTCACAGACAACGATTGCGAGATACCGCGCTCGCTCCCTGCCCGTCTGAGTCATTTCTCGAACTCAACTCCAATGCCGCAAATCAACCGGTCGGTCGCAACAAGGTCTCACGCGCGAAATATTGCTGACAATTCTTAAGGCTTTACGAGAATCTTCTTTGAAGAACCGCGAGGGAACGTCGGCGCCGTGCCCGGCGTTGAGCGGCTGGGCACAACTGAAAGGGAGAAAGACCGATGAAGTCGTTCGAATGCGGCACCCTGGTGCCAGGCTGCCGCTGGCACACCGAGGCCGAGGAAAGCGCCGAAGTGGTACGCCGCGCCGCCGAGCACCTGCGGACTGCCCATGGCGAGGATGAAATCCGCCCCGGCATGGTCGAGCAGATCAAGGCTCGGGTGCACGACAAGGGCGAGGTGCTGCACTAGCTAGCGCTGCACCATCCCCAGCAGTGCCTGTCGATCGAGGGTGAAGCCGCTCTCGATCCAGTTCCGCTCCAGCCGCTCGAGCTCGGCGCCCAGCGCCGGCCCGGGCGACAGACCGGCGGATATCAGGTCGCCGCCGTCGAGCGGGAAACGGGGCACGTCGAGCCGTTCGAGTTGCTCGCGCACCGCCGACTTGCCCGCTTCCCCCCAGTTCGAGAGCACCCCCGCGACATCCACCCCATCGGCGAGCGCCGCCGGGTGGCGGTAGGCGGCCTCGTTGACGCGGAAGTCGCCGAGGAGCCGCGCTACCGTGAGCACCGCGGAGGCGGTCCGGATCTCATCGTTGGAGAGCCGCCACTTCTCCTGCAGCACGTCCGCCGACACCTCGGACATCAGAATGGCGAGCCGCCCTGTCAGGTCCGGCCGGCGGGCGCGCCGCTCGTACGTGTGGAGCAGGGTGACGGCCTGCTTGGGAAGCATCAGCACGTCGGCGCGCAGCATGGCCACGAGCGTATTGCCGACGCGCGGCAGCGACAGCATTCGCCGCATTTCGGCCCCGACGCGCTCCGCGGCCAGCCGGCCCAGACTCCCGGCCGCGGCCTTGCAGGCCTCGTACCCGTCCGGATCGAACTGCTCGTTGCCGTGGCTCGCCGAGAAGCGGAAGAAGCGGAAGACGCGAAGGCGGTCCTCCTCGATCCGCTGCGCCGCCTTGCCGATGAAGCGCACCCGGCGGGCGAGGCAATCTTCGAGGCCGCCCAGTGGGTCGTAGAGCCTGCCGTCCATGCCGGCATAGAGGGCGTTGAGGGTGAAGTCGCGCCGCGCCGCGTCCTGCTTCCAGCTTGTACCGAACCGCACCACCGCATGGCGGCCATCGGTCTCGATGTCTTCGCGCAAGGTCGTGACCTCGGCGACCAGTGCATCGAGCTTGAGCGTCACGGTGCCGTGCGTGATGCCGGTTGGATAGGCCGAAACCCCGGCGCGCCGGGCACGGTCGACCACCTCCTGCGGCAGCAGCTCGGTGGCGAGGTCCACGTCGGCGTTCTCGCGGGGCAAGTCGAGCAGCGTGTCACGGACGATACCGCCCACCGCGCGGGTACGCCCCTGTGCGCCGTCGAGCAGCGCCAGGAGCCGCTGGGTTTCGGGCCGCATCAGCCACTCGGCGCGCTTGAGCCGTACCTCGGTATCCGCCGTATTCAACCGACCTCCGGGCGTAGTGCCAGATCGTGGAAACGTCGCGTAAGGTTCGCGGTAATTCCCCAGATGACAAGCCCGGAATGCGTAATCTGCCAGGTCGAGTGTTCTTTGCCGCCCCGATGTATCCGGAAGGTCGAGTAGCTGCCCGGCTGCATGAGGTAGTTGAGCGGCACTTCGAACACCGAGCGCACCTCGCCCGGATTGGGCACGAAGGGCGCCCGAGGCGTCACCTCGGCCACGACCGGCGTGATGAGGTAGTTGGTGCCGGTGTAGTAGAGCGGCATGTAGCCGATGATCCGCGCATCGGCCCGCGCCATCGCCACCTCTTCCCCCGCCTCGCGCAGGGCGGCGGCGCCAGGACCGTCGTCCTCGGGGTCGATCTTGCCTCCTGGGAAGGCGATCTGTCCCGAATGGGACCTGAGGTCGGGTGAGCGTTCGGTGTAGAGGATGGACACGCCCTCGGGCCGGCGGATCAGGCCAATGAGTACCGCCGCGGGCACGGGAGGGCGGTCGGGCGGGATGTCCGGCACCCAGTCAGGCGTCAGGGCGCCCGGCGCGATCGGCTCGGGCGTGGCCAGCAGGCGGCCGGCGATTCTCTCGATGAGCTCGTCCTCGACCGCCAACTATGACCCCGAACCGTTAGGACCGCGTCCTGGCACCGAACGCCTTGATCGGACCGGCGAGCCGCGCCGCAAGCGTCGGGTCCTGCGAGTAGACCAGCACGCGGGTCGGGTCGACCGGGCCGGGCCAGACGACGGCGCCGGGTACAGTGGGCACCCAGCCGAGCGGGCAATAATAGTCGCGATCGCCGACCAGCAGCACGAAACTGCCCTGGCCGCGCTCGAGCGCGATCCGGCTGACTTCCTTGGCGAGCAGCTTGCCGGCGCCACGTTTGCGGAAATCGGGATGGGTCGCCAGCGGGCCGAGCATATAGCCGTCGATGCCGCCGACGCTGATCGGGGTCATCCAGACTGAGCCGCAGGGCTGGCCGTTCACCTCGGCGATGAGGCTCAGCGACGTGTCGATGGGAAAGCGCTCGCGCACCCGGTATGCCGTGCGTGCAAAGCGGCCCGGGCCGAAGGCGAGCGCCTGCAGGTCCTCGACGAACTGGTCGTCGGCGGGCGTGGCGAAGCGAACGGTGGGCAGGCCGAGTTGCGGGGGCGCTGCCTCGGCAGCGACGGAGACGGAGGGCGCGATCATGTGACTCAAAGTCCGAGAACAAAGACAAGGACAT
>JAEYTN010000203.1 GCA_023433985.1 Pseudomonadota bacterium
CTGATGTTCGGCAACGGGGACCAGTTCCTCGACTATCTCTACGTGTTCATCGGCTCGTTCATCGGCGGCGGCCTGGTGCTGAACGGCCACCTGTTCCCCGGCCGCACCCAGAATGCGGGCGCGCTCGGTTCGATGCCGGCCCAGCATCCGACCGCCGTGAAGGGGCGAGCCCCGCAACTGATGCACGTCGCCTCGATCTATACGCTGGAGCGCAAGCTCGTGGCGCAGCGGCGCAGCCCGGACATCCTCTGGCAATCGCCCGACGACTGGGGCGATGAGCTCGGGCCGGTGCTCGACGAGTGGATCGACGAGGTGGCCGAGAGCCTGGCCTATTCGATCGTCGCCGCCATCGCGGTGATCGACGTCGAAACCGTGCTCGTCGATGGGGCATTCCCGACTCATGTGCGGGAGAAGGTGATCGCGCGCACCGAGGCGGCGATCGCCCGGGTCAACCGGCAGGGCCTGTCGGCCTTCCGGCTGCTGCCCGGCAGCATCGGCAATGCCGCCCGCGCCATGGGCGGCGCCAGCCTGCCGCTGCTGGCGAACTTCACGCAGGACCGTGAAGTGCTGTTCAAGGACAACGCCTGAGCGTTCAGCTTTCTCGGCTGATATTTCAGCTTTGCCGCCGCCGAGTAACGACTTGGAAAAGCTTGGCGGAGAACAGTGTTCGCCAGCGTCATCGTGGCAGAAGCCAATGCATTCGACTAGAACAGGGTCAAGTCGCTCGTTTTCACTGGTCGTCCTCGGCTCGGTGTTCGTGGTGTTTGCCGCCACGGCTGCCCTCTTGGGCGGTTTCGTCTTCTGGTCGAGCGCCGAAGTCGACGATGTGGCGGTTGAGCGCCAGGCGACCCGGGTCGTCAGCGCTCTCGGCCAGCAGCTCGAGCAGGTTTCGCACGACCAGCAAAGCGTGGCCGTCTGGGACGATACGCTGAGCGCCGTCTCGCGCCGCGACCTCACCTGGCTGAACCACAATGTGGGCCGCCAGATGTCGAGCTACTTCCGCCATAGCGCGACCTACATCCTCGAAGCCGACGACAACCCCATCTATGCAGCCGAGGCGGGCCGGCGCGTCGCCACCACACGGTACGCCGAGATCGCCGCTGCGGCAGGACCGATGGTGGCCGAACTGCGCGAGAAGGCGCGGGTCGGCTACGTCGATATTCCACCCTCCATCGCCGACTACGTGGTGCTGGGCGGCGAGCCGTCGATCGTGGGCGTAATCCCCATCGTTGCCGCCAATGGCGAGGGAGAGCGGCGACCCGGCGAGGAGCCGGTCCTCGTCAGCGTCGTGAAGCTCGACCTCCACTACGAACTGGGCATGATCGACCGCTACATGCTGGAAGCCGGGCGCTTCACCACCAACCCCAGCGGCGACGGGCTGTCGGTGTTCCCCGTGGCGAACCGCTCGGGCCGCATCGTCGCCTTCTACGAGTGGCAGCCCTACCTGCCCGGCTCGGAGTTCCTGAAGCAGACGGGTCCGGCGCTCGCGACCGGCTTTGCGGTCCTGGGCCTCGTGGTGGCGCTGCTGCTGCACCGGTTGTGGCGTTCGTCGCGGGCGCTCGAGAGCAAACACATCGACGCCGAGCGGCAGGCGACGCAGGACCCGCTGACCCACCTGCCCAACCGCCTGAGCTTCGAGCGGCAGTTCGACCGCATCATCCGCGAGCCGGGCCCGGCGCGCGCCCTGCCCCGCCTGCTGATGCTCGATCTCGACCGATTCAAGCAGGTTAACGATACTCTTGGCCATCACGCGGGCGATGACCTGATCCGCGCGGTGGGCGAGCGGTTGCGCCACGTGGTCGGTCCTGACGCCCTGCTGGCGCGGCTGGGCGGCGACGAGTTCGCCATCCTCAGCCTTGACAGCGTCACCGAACCCGAGGTGATGGAACTCTGCCGCCGCATCATCGAGACGATCGGCCGGCCCTTCCGCATCGGCGGCAACGAGGCGTTTGTCGGCGTTTCCATCGGCGTGGTCATGGCGCGTCAGCAGGACCGCAGCCGGCACGAGCTGACCCGCAAGGCCGACATTGCGCTCTACGAGGCGAAGTCGTCGGGCCGCAACCGGGCCGCCATCTACGAGGAATCGATGAACGAGCTGGTGCAGACGCGCCACTCGATCGAGGCCGAGTTGCGCGAGGCGCTGAAGGTAGGCGACCAGCTCTGGGTGGCTTTCCAGCCGCTGTTCGGGCGCAACGACGGCGAGGTCGTGGGCGCCGAGGCGCTGGTGCGCTGGACCCATCCGCGCCGCGGACCGATCTCGCCGATGCACTTCGTGCCAATCGCCGAGAGCTCCGGGCTGATCGAGGCGCTGGGCGACGTCGTGCTGCGCCGCGCCTGCGAAATGGGCGCGCGCTGGCCCGGCCACACCATCGCGGTCAACATCTCGCCCGCGCAGATGCGCAACCCGACCTTCGCCGAGCGCATCTTCGCCATCCTCGATGAGACCGGCATGCGGCCCGAGGACCTCGAGATCGAGATAACCGAGTCGATCCTGCTCGACGACGAACTTGCCATCGCCGACGCGATCCGGAGCTTCCGCCGCGCCGGCATCAAGATCGCGCTCGATGATTTCGGCACCGGCTATTCGTCGCTGAACTACCTGAAGCGCTACCCGGTGGATCGCATCAAGATCGACCGCTCCTTCATCAGCCAGCTGTCGCATGCCGGAGCCTCGGTCGCCATCGTGCAGGCGCTGGTGACGCTGGCCCACGCGCTCGACATCGAGGTCACCGCCGAGGGGGTGGAGACCGACGAGCAGTACCATGTGCTCGCGTCGATGGGCTGCAACACGTTCCAGGGCTACCTCTTCTCGATGCCGCTTGAGGCAACGGAGCTCGAGGCGCTGATTGCGCCCGCCACCCCACCCCTGCCCATCGCCCGGGTCGCATGAGGCTTGCTTAACCAGCCGCGCTAACCGGGTTTTTCCGGCCGCGCCGCTATTTTCCGTGCCGGGGACGCCGCATGCGTCAAACGAACTGGCGGTTTTCGTTCAAGGTACTGGTGCCGGTGGCCATCGCCATCGTGGTGACGCTCGGCGTCTCGGTGGGCTTCATCCTGTGGTCCGCCATGAAATCCGACGACCGGGCGCTCGAGCGGCAGACGCGGATCGTCAGCCACATGCTCGACAACGATAGGCACGCATCAGAACGCCGTGACGCCCTGGGACGACGCGGTCGAAGCGCTCCGCAACCAGATCGGCGTCTCGATCGGCGTTGCCCTGGCCCGCGATGCCGCAGCGGACGGGCTGGACCTGCCGGCGCGGGCCGATTTCGCGCTGTACCAGGCGAAGGAAGCGGGGCGGAACACGTTCCGGCTGTATGACAGTGTGGGGAAAACGGAGGACGAGGCTAAGGTCGCCTGACGAAGCACCTGCCTCACCCCGCGCTCGCCAGCACCCCCGTCAGTCGCGCCTCGCGTTGCCTGAGGCCGTGCGTCTCGCTCACGCTGGCCCACATCTCCGCCAGCTTGCCCTTGTCGAACAGGGCATAGAGGCACGGTGCCACATAGCTGGCGCGGCAGATGGCCGGGGTGTTCTGGAGGAACGTCGCGACCTGCCTGGTGACCGCCGCCATCTGGCGCTTGCGGCCGGAGGCAGACCCCGCAGGCTCCAGCCGCGCCAGCGCCTCGGCGGCGAGTGCGCTAGCGTGGAGGGTGCGGAAATCCTTGGCGGTAACCGGAACGCCGGCGATCTCCCGCAGGTAGCGGCTGAGGTCGTCGGTGCGGATCGCCTTGGGCTGGTCGCCGCCATTGCGGTACATCAGCAGCCGTGCGCCCCGCACCGTCTTGACCTTGCGGACCGCTTCGGCCAGCCGGGCGTCGGTGACGACGTAGTCGGCGGTCTTGCCGCTCTTGGCGGGAAAGCGGATGCGGACCACGTCACCCTTTACGGTCACGTCGCGGCTGAACAGCGTGCCGGCGCCGCGGGTGCCGTTGGCATCGAGGTAGCGTTCGCGACCGACGCGCATCGCGGTACGGTCGATCAGCGCCACGCCGAGCGCCAGCGCCAGCCGCTTGCTGCCCGCCTCGCCGTCGAGGTCCTCGCGCACCTTGCGCCGGATGCGTGGCAGCGACGACGACAGCAGCGCGAGCTGCTGCTGCTTGCGACGGGTGCGTCGCGCCTCCCAGTCGGCGTGGTAGATGTATTGCATGCGGCCGGCCGCATCGGTGCCGAGCGCCTGGATGTGGTGCCGCGGGTCGGGCGAGATGCGCACCTCCGTCCAGGCCGGCGGAATGCCCAGGGCGCGGGCCCGTGCGTAAAGCTCCGCATCGCGGATGACGTTGCCGCCCGCGTCCACGTAGCTCCAGCCGCGACCGCGCCTTACGCGGCGGACGGTGAGGTCGTCGCGCAGGGCTCGTCTCAGTCGGACCATGATGCGATCAGATCGTCGGCTGGGGCGTGGTGATGGGATCGTCCGTCGGGCTGTCGGGGACAGTCGGCTGCGTGCCGGGCTGGGTCACCGAGCCCTCGCCGCCCGGCTGGATCGCCGTCGAGATGGCGTAGATGATGCCGAAGGCCGCGATCACGCCGACCAGGGCGATGATCAGCACGCGGAAATTCATCATCCGGCGGTTGCCCTGCCGCACCTCGGCGGTGCTCTTGTGTGCGTCGTAGGTTTCCATCGTGCGAGTCCTTGAGGTCGATTGCAAAAAGCAACGCCGCGCGCCGAGCTGCGGTTCCGTGCCCCCTTGACCCGCGACCGGCCCCGCGTGACGTTGAGGCTCTATCCACGGCGTGACAATGATTACGGCAGAACTCCTCACCCGCATGATCAAGGCCGGCGCCGGCGAAATTCCCGCCGACCTGGTGATCAAGAATGTCCGGCTGCTCGACGTCGTCAGCGGCTCGGTCACGCATACCGACATCGCCATCGTCGCCGACCGCATCGTCGGCACCTACGGCTACTACAACGGCGCGCAGCTGATCGAGGGCGAGGGCCGCTTCGCCGTGCCCGGCTTCATCGACACGCACCTCCATATCGAGTCCTCGCTGGTGACGCCGCTGGAGTTCGACCGCTGCGTGCTGCCGCATGGGGTCACGACCGTGATCTGCGACCCGCACGAGATCGCCAACGTGCTGGGCGCCGAGGGCATCCGCTACTTCCTCGAATGCGCCAAGCGCGCGGTGATGGACATCCGCGTCAACCTGAGTTCCTGCGTGCCGGCAACGCAGCACGAAACCTCGGGCGCCCGGCTCGAGATCGACGACCTCGAGAAGTTCCGCCACCACCCCAAGGTGATCGGCCTGGCCGAGATGATGAACTTCCCCGGCGTGCTGGCGGGCGACCCGGGCATCATCGACAAGCTGGTGGCGTTCCAGGGCGGCCATATCGACGGCCATGCCCCGCTGCTCACCGACCTGGCGCTCAACGGCTATCTCAGCGCCGCCATCCGCACCGACCACGAGGCGACCACGGCGGTCGAGGCGCGGGAGAAGCTCAAGAAGGGCATGGCGATCCTGATCCGCGAGGGGTCCGTCTCGAAGGACCTCGACGCGCTCGCCGAAGTGCTCGACGCCAACACCTCGGCCTATGTCGCGCTCTGCACCGACGACCGCAACCCGCTCGACATCACCGAGGAAGGCCACCTCGACAGTTCGATCCGCCGGCTGATCGCCCGCGGGCGGCCGCTGCACCACGTCTATCGCGCCGCCTCGCACTCGGCGGCGCGCATCTTCGGGCTCAAGGACCGGGGGCTGGTGGCGCCGGGCTACCGCGCCGACATCGCGCTGCTCGACGACCTCGAGGGCTGCCGCGTCGCCGAGGTGATCTCCGCCGGCCGGCTGGTGCGGCCCGACCTGTTCAAGGAGCGCAAGACCGTGACGCCGGTGGGCCTCGCCTCGATGAAGGCGAAGCCGGTGACGCCCGACACCTTCGTCGTGCGCCCCAATCCGCGGCAGAACGAGACGCCGGTGATCG
>JAEYTN010000239.1 GCA_023433985.1 Pseudomonadota bacterium
GTCTTGAGCGTCTGGGCCTGCTGCTCGCCCATCTGCCGGGCGTTGTTCATCCAGGCGGGGACGCGCGGATTGTTGTTTTCGGCGACGACGGCGGGATCGTTGAGGTCGGCGCCCGAAAGGTTGGGAAGCGACGAGTTGACCGGGACGGGGCCGAAATTGCCGGGACCCATGGCGCCCGGATTGTGGACTTCGGCCGACTGGGGAAGGGCGAGCGCGCCGCCTTCGGGGCTCATCACCTTCTTGAGCAGGGGGCGCATGACGAAGAATACCAGGGCGAGGGCGATCAGCAGGGTGACGGCCATCTGAGCGGCGTTCATCAGGTCGTCGCGGGTGAAATCGAAGAGGCCGGGAGCGGTGGTGCCGGAGGCGCTGAGTTCGGGCCGGTCGGCAAACTGCAGGTTGGTAACCTGCACCTGGTCGCCGCGGGCCTGGTCGAAGCCGACCGCGGAGCGGACGAGCTGGGTCAGCTGATCGAGGGTGGCCTGATCACGCGGGGCGTAGGTGGAGTTGCCGTTGGCGTCGGTGGTGTAGGTGCCGTCGACGACGACCGCGATGGAGAGTCGCTTGATGCCGCCGGCTTCGGTGAGCTCGGTCGCGGTCGTCTTGGAGATTTCGTAGTTGGTGGTTTCCTCGGTGGTGGAGCCCTGCTCGGAGGTGCCGCCGGCCGAAGTCCCCTGCGTGGCGCCGGGCAGCTCGGTGCTGACGCTGACCTGACCGTTCTCGCCCGGGCCGACGGCGCTGTTGGCGAGGTCGCGGGTCTGGGTGGAGCGGACGACCTGGCCGTTGGGGTCGAAGGTTTCGGAGGTCTTGCTCAGCCGGTTCATATCGAGGTCGACGCTGACCTGGACCCGGGCGCGGCCGGAACCGACGATATTGGAGAGCAGGTCCTCGAGGCGGGTGCGCATGCGCTCCTCGATGCCGACCCGACGCTCATCGGCTTCGCCGGCGAGAATCTGGTTCGCATTGTCGCCGGCGCCGGAGGCGAGGAGGCGGCCCGTATCGTCGACGACGGAAACGCGGGAGGGCGTGAGGCCCTCGATGGCGGCGGCGGCGAGGTGCTGGATGGCACGGATTTCGCCGGCGCTCAGCTCGCCCCGGACGGCGAGGACGATGGAGGCGGTGGGGTCCTTCTGCTCGCGGCTGAACAGTGCGCGCTCGGGCAGGACGAGGTGGACGCGGGCGCTCTTGATGCGGGCGAGCGACGAGATGGTGCGGGCGAGCTCGCCTTCCAGCGCGCGGACGTTGTTGATGTTCTGCACGAAGCTGGTGGCGCCCAGCGTCGACTGCTGGTCGAAGATTTCGTAGCCGACCTGGCCGCGGGTGGGCAGGCCGTCCTGCGCGAGCGCCATGCGAATCTGGGTGATCTGATCGCGTGGCACGAGGATGGTGTCGCCTTCGCCGCGCAGTTCGTATGGTACGTTCTGCGTCTGCAGTTCGGTGACGATCGCCGCGGAGTCCTCGAATGACAGGCCGGTATACAGAGGCGCCATCGACGGGGCGGAAGCGCGCATGATGAGGAACGCGAAGAAGCCGAGCGTCAGCACGGCAACCACGGCCATGGCCGCAACCCTCGCCAGCCCCAGGCGATTGAAGAACTGCACGAAACCGTCCACGCGCCAACCCGACCTTGTAACCCAAACGGGCACGCAAACGCGTGACCGAGCCCTAGGCAAAAATTACCCAGGGGATGGTAAACAAGTTCTTAACCAACGCTTGCAGAATGCGAAAACCGGCAGGGTTTGCCGGGTAACCGTCAAGGGAGACTGAACATGGCCGACGAGGCGCCATTGGCCATTCTGGGCCGCATCACCTCGATCAACGTGCGCAAGGTGTGCTGGACTGCCGACCTGATCGGGCTCAGCTACCGAACGGAAGTGTGGGGGCTGCCGCATCGGGACCCGCGCGAGGCCGAGTTCCTGAAGCTCAACCCCAACGCGCAGGTGCCGGTGATTCTGGACGACGGGTTCGTGCTGTGGGAATCGGGCGCGATCATGCGCTACCTCGGGCGCAAGCATCGCAGCGGGCTGTGGCCGGCGGACATGCGCGAGCGGGCGCTGGTGGACCAGTGGCTGACCTGGCAGGGGACGGAGCTCAACCCGCCATGGGGCTATGCGGTGCAGGCGCTGCTGCGGAAGAACCCGGCCTATACCGACCCGGCGCGGATCGAGGATTCGGTTGCGCGGTGGTCGGCGGCGATGGGGATACTGGAGGCGCAACTGCGGCAGACGGACGGGTTCGTGGCGAACGGGCGGCTGAGCCTTGCCGACATCGCGCTGGCGCTGTCATCGCACCGGTGGTTCATGACGCCGTTCAACAAGCCGGACTTCCCGGCGGTGCAGGCCCACTACCAGATGCTGAAGGCGACGGCGGAGGGGGCGAAGTACATGGGGGAGGCG
This sequence comes from Pseudomonadota bacterium, assembly GCA_023433985.1. Taxonomy (GTDB): domain Bacteria; phylum Pseudomonadota; class Alphaproteobacteria; order Rhizobiales; family Devosiaceae; genus Devosia_A. The sequence continues at coordinate 2,397 of JAEYTN010000239.1, forward strand.
ACCCCGTAGCACCGCGCGCCATAAAGCAAAGCCCGCCGCGGATTCTGCCGGGGCGGGCCTTGGGACTTGGAATAGGCCGGGATCAGCCTTCGCGATAGTGCTGGATCCAGGTGGTGCGCAGACCGGCGAGACCGTGCTTGTCGATGGCGGCCTGCCAGTTCAGGAATTCGTCGACGGAAAGAGTGTAGCGCTGGCAGGCCTCTTCGAGGCTCAACAGGCCACCGCGCACAGCCGCAACGACTTCCGCCTTGCGGCGAATGACCCAGCGGCGGGTGTCTCTGGGGGGAAGGTCCGCGATTGTCAAAGGACTCCCGTCGGGCCCGATAACATATTTAACGCGGGGACGCATTTGGACGGTCATTGTACTCACTTACTCAGCCTGACCACGTCCGTGACCCTAGCTCCAACGCGCTTAAAATTCGGCTAAGGCATTACTTAAAATGCGTTAAAAGCCGGGGCTTTGCGGCTGGCGTGGTGTTAACACATGACACGTAGGGCGCAGGCGAATCCGCCTCAAGACTTGGGCGCAAGTCGCATGGAATTTGCCATTAATTAACGCTATCCGCCCGGCGAAAGGGTTTCCGACATGGCCAAGGATTATCCGGCGCTGACCGCGCACCATCGCGACTTCATCGCGCAGCAGCACTTCTTCTTCACCGCCACGGCGGCGGCGGGGACGCGGGTCAACATCTCGCCGCGCTCAACCGACCAGTTCCGCGTGCTGGGGGACAACACGGCGCTCTATCTCGACCGGACCGGGAGCGGAAACGAGACGGCGGCGCACCTCAAGGCCGACGGGCGACTGACGATCATGTTCTGTGCCGTGGCCGGGCCGCCGCTGATCCTCAGGCTCTACGGGCGGGGCAGGGTGATCGTGCGCGGTTCCGACGAATATGCGGGGCTGCTGACGGGCGAGTTCGGCGGGGCGGAACCGCTCGGGGCGCGGCAGATGGTGCGGCTCGACTTCGACCTGGTGAAGACCTCGTGCGGCTATGGCGTGCCGCTGATGGAGTACCAGGGCGAGCGCGACACGATGGACCGCTGGGCCGAGGCGAAGGGACCGGACGGGATCGTCGACTACTGGGCCGAAAAGAACATGGTGAGCATGGACGGGCTGCCGACGGGGTTCCGGCAGGAATAGCCAAAGCCATGGGCGCGGCTGCGGCCTAGACGGTGGATTCTTCGGCTGGCGCCTGTTCGTCGGCGGCCGTCTTCTGGCGGACCGAGAGGATGGAGGAGAGGTTGACGCGGGCGCCGCCGACGATGAGGACGGGCTCGGAGCCGGAGAAATCGATGCCGGTGACTTCGCCGGTCATCTGGGTGGCGACGTTGACCAGCTTGCCCTCGGGGTCACGGCCTTCGATGGTGACCTGATAGGAGCCGTCGGGCTTCTTGCGGCCATCGTTGCCAATGCCGTTCCAGCTGAAGACGCTCTCACCCTGCTTGACGCTGCCGGTCTTGGTGTAGACGACGTTGCCGTCCTTGTCGCGCACGGTGGCGGTGATGGTGGC
>JAEYTN010000267.1 GCA_023433985.1 Pseudomonadota bacterium
GGGGACGCGTCCCCCTGCCATGGCTTGCTTGCGCCGGACTATTCCAGCAGGCCCGTCTTCGACCCCGGCTCGCCGGGCAGCGTCTGCGGGTGCAGCTCGTAGTTGCCCTGCTTGTCCTTGGGCACGAACACCCGCTCGCGGATGATGTTGTCCTCGGCCCAGTTGAACATGAAGATCGGGGCACCCGCCGGGATATTGGCGAAGCGCTTGTTGATGATCAGCGCCCCCGGGTACTGCGTCAGGCCCACCGAGTTGACGTTCTCGGTGAACAGCTTCTGGTAGGTCTTCATCAGCTCCTTGCGCTCGGCATTGTCCGACGACTTGATGAAGGCGTTGACGGTGTCGACCATCTCCTGCTCGTAGGGCAGCAGGTCGACGGTGCCATCGGTGCCGCCGCGATGGATCCAGCTGGTGCGCGGCCCGGTCGGCGCCAGCGTCGCGGTGCCCTGCACCACCGACACCATTTCCGAACCCTGCCGGCGCACCTGCCAGTCCCATTGGCCGGAATCCGCCATGTCGTCACGCGCCGTGCCGGCCTGGAAGTTGGCCACCACGCGAATGCCGAGCTGCTCCATCTGGGCGATGACGCCTTCGGCGAGGTTGGTGTCCGTGCCATAGTCGGAGTTGGCAAGCAGCGTCACCTCCACGTCACCGCCGCCATCGGCGAAGTTGCGGATACCGTTGCCGTCGGTGTCCTTGAGCCCCAGCCCGTCCAGCAGCGCCTTGGCCGTCTCCTGGTCGTAGCCGTAGTAGACCGTCGAGTCCTTGTCGTAGAAGGCCGTGCCGGCATAAAGGCCGCCCGGGTAGATCGCGGTGAACGGTCCGCGCACCAGCGAGTCGCCCAGCCGCTGCCGGTCGATGCCAATAGTGATGGCCTTGCGGAAGTCGAGGTTGCGATTGAGCTCGCGCACCTTCTGGCCGCGCTCGTCCGGTGTGCCCCAGCCATTGCCGGAAAGGTTCAGGTCGAGCGTATAGCCGATTGTGCGCGCACCGAAGGCGAGACGTGCTGGAGCATTCGGATCGGCCGAGCGCTTCAGCGCCTCGACATAGCTTTCGGCCTGCTCGAGGTTGGAGAAGTCACCCGAACCCGCCACGGCCTGCACGTCCCGATCCGCCCAGGTCGAGAGCCGGTAGTGCATCTCGTCGAGATAGGGCAACTGGTTGCCGTTCTCGTCCACCTTCCAGTAGTACGGGTTGCGGCGCATCACGACGATGTCGTCGGCCCGGTACTCCACCGGAACCCAGGCGCCCATCGTCGGAATGTTGAGATACTCCGGCGGGAAGGCGTTCTTGTATTTGTCGTAGGTATTGGCCGTGTTGTACTTGGGGTGCTGCGGTTTCAGCAGGTGGCTCGGGCCGGGGCAGAACGTGCCGTAGGCCATCGCGTACAGATACTGCGTCGGCTTGGTTTCCTTGAACGTCCACTTGATGGTGTAGGCGTCCACCTTCTCGAGCGTCGTGCCTTCGCCGAAGGTTTCCGGCGTCGCGCCGTTCAGCGGCGAGACATTGGGGTCGAGGACATTGTCCTCCCAGTAGAACATCACGTCGTCGGCGTCGAAGGGGTCGCCGTCGGACCACTTAGCGCCCTCGATGAGGTGCATGGTCAGCGTGTGGCCGTCTTCGGACCATTCCCAGCTCTTGGCCAGGTTCGGCAGCGGCTCGAGCTCCTCGGCGCGCACCTGGAACAGCGGACCCGTGCGGGTCAGGCATTCGGAAAGCCCGATATCGATGCCGCCCCAGCCCTGCGACTGGCCGCCGATATAGTTCCAGCCTTCGGGCCGCCCGCCGATCACATGGCGCATGACGTCGCCATAGACGCCGACGCCGTCGGGCATGTTGGCGGTCTTGTAGACGAGCGGCTCCTTGGGGAGGCGCTCGGCGACGGGCGGCAGCTTGCCGGCGTCGACGTACTTGCTCGTGACCCAGTCGGGCTCGTGATAGGCGTCGAGCGCCTTGTATTCGAACATGTCCTTGATGCCGACGAAGTTGGGCGTCCCCTGGGCTTCGAAGGTCGGCGGATCAGGCAGGGCGGCCGGGGTGACGGTCTGCGCCTGTGCCGCGATGATAGATACGGACAGCAGCAATCCTGCCCCGCCAAGGGCATATTTTGGCTTTCGCATGGTACCTCCCGTTGCGCTGGACGACACGACACGTGCCGGAAGGCGGGCCTCCCGCCCAACTTCCTGATGCCAGCAGGTCGGATGGTACGACTTGCCATGGGCGCGACAATCCGATTATCTTGATGGGTATTTCCGGCTTTTAAAGATGCGCGCCCCCGTGGCCAACCCGTCCTCGCCGCCAGCCAAAGCCGCCCCGCCGGTTCCCCGGCCCGACCGGCAGTTCTATGCCAAGAGCCCGGCCTTCGGCCGCTTCGGTATCCGCTGGTTCGACCCGCAACTGATGCAGCACGAGCACGTCCACGGCCATATTGAGATGAACTGGCTCACAGCCGGCTCGATGGACTATCTCGTCGACGGCAAGCCGGCTGAGGTGCCGGCCGGCCGCCTCGTGCTGTTCTGGGCCGGCATCCCCCACCGCACCACCAGCATCGACCGTGGCCCCAATGGCGACAGCCGGCAGTGCAACGTCTACCTCCCGCTCGACGCATTCCTCCACATGCCCCGTCTCGGCCGCCTCACCGAAACCATGATGGGCGGCGGCATGATCGCGCTCCCGGCCGGTTCGATCGGCAACGAAACGCTGGAGCGCTGGTACAACGACTACCGTCGCGGGGACGCGGAGCGCGGCGACATCCTCCGCTCGGAGATCGGCCTGATGCTCCGCCGCGCCTCGGTCGACGGCTGGGACGAACTGCTCTCCCCCTGGATCGAGGCCGTGCAGCCAGCGACCCGCGGCGCCACGCCGCTCCGCTACGTCGTCGCCATGGTCCGCCACATCCTTGAAAACCTGGCCGAGCCCCTGAGCGCCAACGACATCGCCCGCGTCGTCGGACTCCATCCCAACTACGCGCTCAACCTTTTCAGCTCGGTGATGAACGTGTCGCTCCACCGCTTCGTCACGCGCATGCGGCTGATCCGCGCCCGCGGCCTGCTGTTCGAAGGTGAGCTCTCCATCGAGAACATCGCCTTCCAGTCCGGCTTCTCGTCCTTGAGCCAGTTCTACGAGCATTTCCGGAATGCCTACGGCATCACGCCGCGGAAGATGCGCTCGACCTATTTCCACGCCTGAACAGCGCGTCCCGGCTCCATTGTAACCAAATCGGAGGAGTCCGTAGGCTACAGCGTCATCTACTGGGGACTTGGGATACCGATGGCGCGCCGCTGGATCGATCTTCGCCTGCCCGCCGGCCAGCAGCGCCGCATCCGCATCGTCGAGCGGCCCGGCTTGTGGATGGCCCCGGCCGAGCTCAAGAAGCTGCGCGACGCACTCCGCACAATCGCCTCCCGCACCCTCTCCGGCAACGATCTCGACTACGGCATCTTCTCGTCCAATCCGGGCCGGCTCGAGAACACCATCGTCACCCTCGTCACCGATGCCCGCACCGGCGCGCCCATCGCCTTCAACGCCCTGCCGGTGATCGGCATCGAGCTCGACGGCCGCCCGCTCGAGCTCATCCACCTCGG
>JAEYTN010000275.1 GCA_023433985.1 Pseudomonadota bacterium
ACCCGCCCCTTGATCACGCCGTCCTCTTCCATCTTCTGGATGCGGCGCCAGCACGGCGTAGTCGAAAGCCCCACCTTGCGGCCGATTTCTGCCACCGGCGTCGTTGCATCCTTCTGCAACAGCGCCAGAATCTTGCGGTCGATCTTATCCAAAGCTATTTCAGCCCCCTGAAATGAGATTGCGGTGAGGGGATTGCCGGCACGGATTGACGCAAAGCCTGCCGGTGAGAACGGCGATACAACGAAAATTTCTTGCGCCTGTCAACGGGCGAACACGTTTTCGACCCAATTGAGGAAGGCCCCGATCCGGCTGGGCGTGCCGCTCGTTTCGGGCTCCGTCGAGTTGGCCTGTCGCCAGGCCGCGGGCTGGTCGAACGTGCCGGCCCAGATGCCGCGGCCGGCCCGCCGCGCCCTACTCGCCAGCCCTTCGTAGCCGAGGGGTCCGTCGGCCACGGCCAGCCCCTCCTCCAGCAGCGGCTCGGCCACATCCCGGCCGTCCACCCGGCAGGTGGCAACGAGCCGGCCGTAGCGGTCGCGGTCGCGCAGCTCACAACGCGCCTCGCCCACCGCCAGCAGCTCGGCAAGCCGCCTCCGAGCCTCGATGCCGCAGTCCCAGGACAGATCGGCTCCATCGCGGCAGCTCTGCTGCAGCTCGGGCGCATCGAGCCCATGGAGCCGCACCCGCTCCGCGCCCAGCCGCAGCGTATCGCCATCCACCGCCCGGGCCGTCCCGCTGAGTGGGGATTGCGGCAGGTCGTCGGCGCCCGAGACTGCCCATATCCCCAGCACCACGGCTGCCGTCAGCGGCACCAGCCAGCCGCTCGAGAAGCGCCGCCGCACAGGGAGCCGTCGCCGCCTGGTGCCACCTGCCCAGGCCGGCATCGGCTCGGCGCGCATGCGCCCGGCACCCCTTTTTTCGCCGTTCCTCGCCAAGCCCCACACCCCAACTTCACCGCCGCTTAACCATGCTTCGCGTACGGTCTCGCCTGCAAGCGTAGCGAGCGTGTTGTGCTCGCATTGTCAGTAAGTCGTTGTTGAGTTCGAGTAATGCCGGCTAAGCCCGCGATGCACGATGCAGACGTGCGCGCCCGAATGGGTCGCGAGCTCAAGCGCACGCAGAAAACCGTCGAGGACGCGCGGCAACGCCTCACCTCCACCTCCGGCACCCGCGCCTCGTTCGATTTCGAGCTGATCGACGAATATGCCAACTCGCGGCTGTCGAGCGTGCTGGCCGTACCGGCGCTCGTGCTCATTCTCGCGGTATTCGCCAGCCTCTGGGTGCCGCCCTTCGCGGCAGCGGTGTGGGCGGCGCTGGTCATCCTCACCAATTCGGCGGCCGTCCTGCTCTGCCGCCGCTTCAAGCGGGCCGACCGCAGCAAGTTCAACGCATCGCGCTGGACGACCACCTTCCTGCTCGCCGAAACCATCCACGGCCTCGCCTGGGCGCTGCTCACGGTGTTCAGCTTCATCGGCGCTGACACCGCCGCCCTGCAGGTGGCGATGTTCGCGATGGGCCTCGTCGGCATCGCCTCGAACGCCGTCACCACCCGCACGCTGCCTTCGGCCACGCTCGTCAGCACCCTGCCCTCGGCCCTTGCTGTCACCATCATCCTCGCCTTTGCCGGCGGCACGCTCAACTGGGCGCTCGCCGCGGTGACGGTCGGCGGCGAGATCTTCTTCGTCTACCTCGCCAAGCAGCTCTACAATTCCGAGCTCGAAACCGTGGCGCACCAGGCCGAAAAGGACGCGCTGATCGCCGAGCTCGAGGAAGCGCGCGAGATGAGCGACGAGGCCCGCCGCCATGCCGAGCAGGCCAACGTCGCCAAGTCGCAGTTTCTCGCCACCATGAGCCACGAGCTCCGCACTCCGCTCAACGCCATCATCGGCTTCTCCGAGGTGCTGCAGTCCGAGCTGCTCGGGCCGCACCACATCCCGCAATACAAGGAGTACGCCGGCGACATCCACCGCTCCGGCCAGCACCTGCTGACCCTCATCAACGAGCTGCTGGACCTCAGCCGCATCGAGGCCGGCAAGTACGAGCTGAACGAGGAGGCCGTCTCGCTGGTCGACATCGCCGAGGATTGCCGGCGCATGGTGGAAATCCGCGCCAAGGCCAAGGGTATCGAGCTCACCGTCAGCTACGGCGGCAACCTCCCCAAGCTCTGGGGCGACGAGCGCGCCATCCGCCAGGTGGTGCTGAACCTGCTCTCCAACGCAGTGAAGTTCACTCCCCAGTCCGGCAAGGTCCACCTGATGGTCACCCGCTCGCGCGACGGCGGGCAGTTGATCTCGGTGCGCGACAACGGCCCCGGCATCCCCGAGAACGAGATCGAGACGGTGCTATCGAGCTTCGGTCAGGGCTCGCTGGCGCAGAAATCCGCGGAACAGGGCGCCGGCCTCGGCCTGCCCATCGTCCAGAAGATCATGGAACTTCACCAGGGCCGCTTCGACCTGTTCTCCAAGCTCCGCTTCGGCACCGAAGTCATCGCCACCTTCCCCCGCGCCCGCGTCATGGACGCCCTGGCCCCGGTGGTGGAAAAGAAGAACAAGCTGGAGATTTACTCCGAAGCTGGTTGAGTTGTTGGAAGCAACATTCCTCGTTGTTTACCAACACAACCAAATCGAAGCAGCACCATCTCCAACATGCCGACCGTCCTCCTACATGCTTGTTGGGGAGGAAGGGATGACAGCCAGGAACAAGGTTCTCCGAAACCGTGCAGCCCGCAAGCAGAGGTCGTGCTGTTACTACTGCGGATACCCGGTGTGGACAAACGATGTCGACGCCTTCGCGCAGCGCTTCTCGATCACCAAACGCGCCGCCTTGCGTTTCCAGTGCACCGCGGAGCACGTCCACGCCCTCGGCGACGGCGGCAAGAACAGCGCCGAAAATGTCGTGGCGGCTTGCCTGTTCTGTAACCGGATGCGCCATCAACGCTCCAAACGGGTGAGCGCCGAAGCATACCTTGCTCTAGTGCAGCGTCGACTGGCCAAGCATCGCTGGCATCCCGACTACTTTCAGCGGCTCATTCGCTCCGTATCACCCGCAACACCGCCGCCATAAAGCCCAGCGCCTCCCGCCGCCGCCGAAGCGGGCCCATGCGGCCCCTGCCGGTCCGCCGCACCAGCAGGGCCTCGTCCACGATTTCCCGCCACCGCGGCTCCATCATCCCCCGCGCCCAATCCCCGGCCTCGCCTTTGCTCGCAACCTCCCCCGTCCGCAGCGTGAAGAGCATGCGGCTCAGGCCTAGCACGCCCCAACTTACGGTCGCACCGCGCAGCATCCCGAGGTCGAGCGGCCGCGAGGCCCGAGCAACCCACCCGACCCAGTAGTCTTCGACGTTCTGCCGGACCCAAGCTTCGAGCCGCTCGCGGTCCCGCCACAGCGCGGCGACGTCCAGCGTGCCGACGACCGTCCGCGCCCGCCGCAGCTCATCCCAGGTCACCGGGTTGCGGTTGCCGCGGCCGGCGAAGGCGAAGCGGTTGCCGTGCGAGGTCGGGCCGTCCGGCGCCGCATCCGGCCCGGCCGCCAGGTCGGCGTCGGTGATCC
>JAEYTN010000289.1 GCA_023433985.1 Pseudomonadota bacterium
CCAAGGCGCTCGCTGCCGGGCCCGACGGGCAGATGCTCTACGTCGGCATCGGGTCGAACTCGAACGTGGGCGAACGCGGCATGATGGCCGAACAGGACCGCGCGGTGATCTGGGAAATCGACCGTGAAACCGGCGCACATCGGACTTACGCTTCGGGCATTCGCAATCCCACCGCGCTGGCGGTTCACCCCGAAACCAACGCGCTGTGGGCTGCGGTCAACGAGCGCGACGAGATCGGGCCAGAGCTCGTGCCCGATTATATCACCTCGGTGCGCGAGGGCGGGTTCTACGGTTGGCCTTACAGCTATTGGGGCCGGAACGTCGATCCGCGCGTCCGGCCGCAGAAGCCGGAACTGGTCCGGACTGCGATCACGCCCGATTATGCGCTCGGCTCGCACGTCGCCACGCTCGGGCTCGCCTTCATCGGCGCGGAGGGCTTGTCGCCGACCTACTCGAACGGCGCGTTCGTGGGCATGCACGGCAGCTGGAACCGCAAGAACCTCGCGGGCTACAAGGTCGTCTGGATTCCGTTTTCCAGGGGTCGGCCCGCCGCCGAGAAGCCGCAGGACTTCGTGACCGGCTTTCTGGACGGCGACGGGCATGCCCGGGGCCGGCCGGTCGGGGTCGCGTTCGACGCGGTCGGTGGCGCGCTTTTCGTGGCGGACGACCTTTCGAACACGGTCTGGCGCATCGCGCCGGTGCGGAGAGCTGCGCCTGTCGCCACGACGCCGGCCGCGCAGCCGAACGGCTGACCGATGACCGGGGGAATCCGGCAGGCCTGGGTTCCTTATTGCGGCTCGGCGCCCGAACCGGCCGAACTGCTCGTGCGCTGGAATTTCGATCCGCTGCTGCTTGTTCCCCTAGCCGGGCTGCTGGTCTGGCACTTCGCCACCGCGCGCCATCGCGAAAACCACCAGGCGTTGCTCGGCGCGCTCGCGGTGCTGGCGATCCTGTTCGTCTCCCCGTTCTGCGCCTTGACTTCGGCGCTCTTCGCGGCGCGCGCCGCGCACCATGCGATCCTGATCGCGGTAGCGGCACCCTTGCTCGCCTGGTCGCTGCCTCACACCTTCCCGCATCGCAGGCTGCCGTTGGCGGCCACCACGGCGATCGCGACGCTGACCTTGTGGGCATGGCACGTGCCCGGACTCTACGCCGCGGCGCTGTCGAATGACGCGATTTACTGGCTGATGCAGGCAAGCCTGCTCGGCACAGCCATCGGTTTCTGGCTGTCGGTGAGGCACAGCAGTGTTCCGGCGGCTGTCGTCGCGTTGCTGGCGACGATGGTCCAGATGGGGCTGCTGGGCGCGTTGCTGACGTTCTCGGGCCGGGCGTTCTATGCCCCGCATCTGGCGAGCACCTGGGCCTGGGGGTTCACCCCGCTGGAGGACCAGCAGCTCGCCGGCTTGATCATGTGGGCCCCCGCGGCGGCGCTCTACCTGTTGGCGGCGCTCATACTGGCGGGGCGCTGGTTTCATCAGGCGCAACGGCCGGCGTGACGATGCTCCGTCGGCTGCGAGCCTGGGCTCGCCAATACACGCGGGACGACCGCTACACGCCCGTCGGCGTGGTCTTCCACTGGACGATGGCCGCGCTGGTCTTGTTCCAGCTCGGCTGGGGTTTCTACACCGACGTCCTGATGCCCGGCGGAAGCAAGCTGCAGGCCTATCAGGTCCACAGCGCGGCGGGGTTGGCGGTGCTGGTGCTCGCGTTCTTTAGGGCCGCCTGGCGGTTCGCCGTGCCCGGTCCGGTCAACGATGCCGACCGGCTGGGGTGGCAGACGACTCTCGCCCACGTGACGCACTTCCTGTTTTACGCCTGCTTCGTGCTGCTCCCGATCAGCGGGTGGATCATGTGGTCCGCGATCGCGCCGCCCGGGCCGCTGTACGTCGCCGGGATCATCCCCTGGCCGGATATCGCGTTGCACAATCTTCCCATCGAGCACCGTCAGACATGGCTCGGCGTCGCGGAGCGGGTCCACCACTGGCTCATCTGGCTGCTGCTCGTGCTCGTTCCGGCACATGCAGGGGCGGCGCTGAAGCATCACTTCTGGGATCGCCACGACGTGCTGCGCGGAATGCTGCCGGAGATACCGGACTGGGAGGACCCCCAGCAAGGCTCGACGCATAGGCCGCAAGGCCCGCCGACTCTGCGGGAGTCAGAAGCTGGCTGATCCGCAGCATGACCGCACCCGGATCCGATCGCCGCGAGGAACGGCGCCAATGATCGAGTTGGGCCGCCAGGTAACCGCGGGGCTGGCCGGCAAGCGGCGGATTGGCCGGACCGAGTCCTTCGCCGCTGGGCCCGTGGCAGGCCGCGCAGGCGACCAGCCCGCGATCGGGGTCGCCTTCGTGATAGAGGACCGCGATGTCGTCGGATGCGCGTTCGGTCGCGCTCGTCGGGACCGCCGGCATGGCCGCGTAATAGGCGGAAACCTGCCGCCTCTGCGCCGCGTCAAGCCTCTCGGAGATGTAGGTCATTTGCGGATGGACGCGTTGACCGTTGGCGTAGGCCTGCAGCTGCCGCTCGAGATAACCCGCGTCGAGCCCCGCCAGCCTGGGCGTGAAAGCGCCGTCTCCTTCTCCGTTCATTCCGTGGCAGGTGAAGCAGGCATTGGCGGCCCCGGCATCGCCCCCGCTGAGAGCAATCAATTCGCCGGTCGCCGCGAAGCGCTCGGCCGATTCCGTCGTCGCCGGCACGCATGCCGACAGGGCTGGGGCGACGAGGCAGACGGGCAGGGCGATGCGAACCATTCAGGATGGGGAACCGGCCCGCCCCCACACCGGTTCCGTTCGACGGACCGTGCTGGTCTTTGCTCGGGGGACTGCTTGCGACAGGCTATGCCGATTCTGTTCCTGCTGCCCCTGATCGCGGCGTGCAAGCCACCGCCCGGGGAAACAACGGAGATGGCGCTGGCCAGCCGCGAGCGGGGCAAGGCGGCGATCGAGCGTGTGGGGTGCGCGAGCTGCCATGACATCGCGGGCATCGATTGGCCCAAAGGCAAGGCAGGCCCGCCGCTGCGTGCGATGGATCGGCGCGGGATGATCGCGGGCGAATTGCCGAACCGCCCGGAGGTTCTCGCCGCGTTCGTTCGCAACGCCCCCGCGCTCGTGCCCGAGACGTCGATGCCGGCCATGCCGCTGACCCGGCGCGAGGCGCTCGACGTGGCGGCCTACCTTTACGGGCTCGACAGTTAGATGCTCGAAGGCTGGCCACCCCCCGTGTTCGATCCCGCCGGGCCCTATGCGTGGCCGGTCACCACGCTCTCTTGGGTGCTGCTGGCGATGGCGGCGGGCGTGCTGGCGCTGGTGCTGGCTGCGCTGTGGATTGCCCTTTTCGGCAGCGATCGGGCGAGAGCCAGGCTGGGCGGCACGAAAGTGAT
>JAEYTN010000301.1 GCA_023433985.1 Pseudomonadota bacterium
CGTCGAGCGCGCTCAGCTGCTCGTGCCGCGACAGGGCGAGCTCGGTCGCCGCCAGCGCGTCGCTCAGCTGGCGCGATTCGTGCGCCACCCGGTTGGTGTAGGCGGCGATGAACACCGTGCCGCAAACGATCGAAACCCAGATGCCGATGACATAGACCCGGTCGAACACCAGCGTCTCGTCGGGCACCCAGGGCAGGTCGAGGTGGAACACGCTCAGCAGCGAGGCCAGCATCACCGCCAGCGTCGCGAGGATGAAGGTCGAGCGCTGCGGCAGCGTCGTCGCCGACACCGAGACCGGCGCGAGCAGCAGCAGCGAGAACGGGTTCTGCAAACCCCCGGTCAGCGCCAATAGCCCGCCCAGCTGGCAAAGGTCCCAGGCGAGCTGCAGCGTCGCCACGGCGGCAGTCGGCCGGTAGCCCTCGCCCAGCCGGAAGGCCAGCCCCAGGTTGAGCAGCACCGACAGCGCAATCAGCATCAGGCATTGCGCGAGCGGCAGCGGGAAGCCGAGGCCGAACTCGACGAACAGCACCCCGATGGTCTGTCCCACGATGGCGAGCCAGCGCAGGCCCATCAGCGTGGCAAGGCGCAGCGGCCGCCAGCTACCGTTGACGATAGCGGGTCCGCTGATATCGACCGATGCCATGAAAAATCCTCGTTGACGCCGGATCGTAGATCGAATTCGCCCGGCTATTGGGAAGCCTAGCACGGCATTTCAAGGCCAGAAATGCGTGATCGGCGCGCTTGACCGCGTCCGCGCGTGGACCACATCCGCACTGTTCGTGACTGGGAGAAAAGTCCATGCATACTGCGATCATCAAACCGCAATGGGGCCCTCTCACCATCGCCCTGATGGTGCTGGGCTTTGTCGTCTGGTGGCCGCTTGGCCTCGCCGTGCTCGCCTACATCCTGTGGGGCGAGATGTTCGGGGGCTCGGCGGAAAAGGCCGAAAGCTTCGTCAACCGCACCCGCTCCTGGGCGGAAAACTGCGGTCCGAAGGGCCACGGCTTTCAGGGTAACTTTCACCGCCACGGTGGCTTCCGCTCGCAGAGCGGCAACGCCGCCTTCGACGAGTACCGCGCCGAGCAGCTCCGCCGGCTCGAAGAGGAGCGCAAGCGCCTCGACGAGGAAGTGAACGCCTTCCACGAGTACATGCGGAACCTCCGCATGGCCCGTGACCGCGAGGAGTTCGACCGCTTCATGCGCGACAAGAACGGCAATCGCCCCAACTACGGCGATACCAATAACGGCCAGAACGTCTGACGTTCGAACCGCTACCGTCTCCCTCCTGACGACTGGCGCTCCCCTGGGAGCGCCTTTTTTGTGGTTGTCCCCGAATCGGCGATGATCCCCCCATGAACTTCCTCTTCCCGCGCAAGGCGACCCCGATCCCGGCCAGCACCGAGCTCGTGCTCGACGGCAAGCCGGTGACGATCGCGGTGAAGCTCAGCGCCCGGGCCCGCTCCTACCGCCTCACCGTCCCGCATCACGGCGATCCGGTGCTGACCATCCCGAAGAACGGCCGCTGGCCGGAAGCGCAGGGCTTCCTCGAGCGCCACAAGGCGTGGCTCGCCGCCCGGGTGAAGCGCGCCGCGCCGCAGACCGCCTTCGCCGACGGCGAGCTGCTTCCCCTGCGCGGCGTGCCGCATCGCATCCACGCCACCGGGCGGTTGCGCGGCCGGGTCGAAGTCTCGGAAATCGACGGCGAGCTCAGCCTGCTCGTTCCCGGCGAGGCCGCCCATATCCCGCGCCGCCTCACCGAGTGGCTGAAGGCGGAGGCGCAGCGCGACCTCACAGAACGCTCGCAGGTGCACGCCCGCACGCTCGGGGTGGAGGTAAAGTCGGTGTCGATGCGCAGCCAGTCGACCCGCTGGGGCTCGTGCTCGTCGACGGGCAGCCTCAACTACAACTGGCGACTTATCCTCGCACCCCCGCATGTGCTCGATTATGTGGCGGCGCACGAGGTCGCCCACCTCGTGCACATGAATCACTCGCCCGCGTTCTGGGCGGCAACGAAAAAGGCCCTGCCGGACATGGAGCGCGGCAAGGCCTGGCTTAAGGCCCACGGCAAGGTGCTCATGGGCTATGGATTGGCGGCCTGAAAGGGCCGTTATCTGACGTTCATCTACATGAATATCGGCGCTTGTCGGGGGCGCCAGCCCGCCGGATCCGGGTTCAGAATGCGTTCAGGATCCGTTCATCATCGTGGCTTCTCCGGCCGTCAGTTCGGGATGACGGGCATCCCCAGGCCGACGAACGCCACCACGCCGAGCGCGATGATCGCCACCGCGCTGGCCACAAGTCGCTTAGCCATTCATGTACCTCCGCTCCTGCCGCGGCCGGCGTTCGACCGGCTGCGCCATCAGCTTCCGTACCGACTTGAGGATGACCGCAGGCTGGATCCGACGGGCCAGGCTATTGAGATCGATCGTCATTTCATCCTCGCTTTCCATCGCTGGGCACGCTCGCCCTGTGCGATGACGGGGATATAGTCCCGGGGCCGCCAAACCGGGTAGACCGATGGTCCCGGATGATTGCACAATCCTACAAAGCGTCGTGATGCACGGTGACTCCCGCGCGGGTGATGCTATGTATGAGCCACTGAAATCAGGGGTTTTGAGCCATGTCGCGCCTAAACGAGTTGAAAGCAGCGATTGTACAATTCGCAGCCGAGGACGGGATTCAGGCAACGCCGGTCACCGGCCTCCACCTCATCCGGCTGTCGGAACCCTCCAACCCGGTTCCCGGCGTCGCCACCCCTGCCCTCTGCATCGTGGCGCAGGGCCGCAAGCGCGTGGTCGCCGGCGACCGGGTGCTCCACTACGACGCCGAGAACTTCCTCGTCATCACCGTCGACACCCCGACGGTCGGTCAAGTCGTTGAAGCGTCAGCTGAAAACCCATACCTCTGCATCAAGCTCGCCCTCGACCCGGCCGAGATCGCCGCGCTCCTCATCGATGTCGGCGGCCTCAATGCCGGGGCAGGCGACGCCGAGCCCAGCCTCGCCGTCAGCCGCGTCACCGACGAGCTGCTCGATCCGGCCATCCGCCTCGTCAACCTGCTCGGCCGCCCCGAGGACATTCCGGTCCTCGCCCCGATGATCCGGCGCGAGATCCTCTACCGCCTGCTGCAGTCCGACCAGGCCACCAAGCTGCAGCAGATCGCGGTGGCCGAGAGCCGCCTGCAGCAGGTCAACCGCGCCATCGGCTGGATCAAGCGCAACTTCGACAAGGGCTTCGCCATCGAGACGCTGGCCACCGAAGCGCGCATGAGCACCTCGGCTTTGCACTTGCATTTCAAGGCCGTAACGGCGATGAGCCCGCTGCAGTACCAGAAGCAGATCCGCCTGCAGGAAGCCCGCCGCCTCATGTTCACCGAAGCCGTGGATGCCGCCACCGCCGGCCACCGGGTCGGCTATGACAGCCCGAGCCAGTTCAGCCGCGAATACGCCCGCCTGTTTGGCGCCCCGCCCCTGCGCGACGTCGCCCGCCTCAAGGCCGGCGAACTGACCTCGGCAGGCTGATGTGCTGCTCATGCAACACCCCTTAACCAGCCAGCTTAAGTCCACATAAACCGGCCACATTTACCTTCGATAGCCTGAGGGACCGCGCTGGTGGATGCCGGATTCTGGGCAGCTGCCGGTGAGCCGGTCGGACTGCCCGTGATGGCGTCCGACTTCGCGAGCAGGTCCCCGAGAAACGGGGCCGTTCGCGGGTATGCCATGCGCAAGAAGAATGCCGGGGCCCTGTTCATGGACTTTCAGATTTCGCCGGAAGATCGCGTCGGTGCGACGCCCAAGAAGGCGCGCGGCCGCTCCGCCCCGGTGAAGAAGGGCCGCGCCGGCGGCCGCATCGAGCCGGGCTTCGCGGCCTTCGACGACGTCAGCGTCGAGAGCGACTACGACGAGCGCCCCTCCCGCGGCCGCAGCCCGAAGCGCGCCCCGAAGGGCAAGCAGCCGCGCCGCGGCCGTCGCGAACGCAAGCCGCTGACCTTCGGCCGCGTGGTCTGGAAGCTGATCAGCTGGCTTTTCATCCTGGGCATCTGGGGCGCCCTCGCCGCCGGTGCTGTGGTGGTCTATTTCGCCCTGCAGTTGCCCTCCGCCGACAGCTGGAAGGTGCCGGAGCGCGCGGCCAATATCCGCATCGTCGCGGCCGACGGCCAGCTCATCTCCAACCGCGGCAAGACCGGCGGCGAAGCCGTGTCGCTGCGCGAGCTGCCCTACTACGTGCCCGCCGCCTTCATCGCCATCGAGGACCGGCGCTTCCGCGAGCATTTCGGCGTGGACGTCATCGGCCTCGCCTCGGTGGCGCTTGAAAGCGTCAGGGCCGGCGAAGTCACGCGCGGCGCATCGACCATCACCCAGCAGGTGGCCAAGAACCTGTTCCTCACCCCCGACCAGACGCTCGGCCGCAAGGTACAGGAAGCGCTGCTCGCCGTCTGGCTCGAGCAGACCTACAGCAAGGACGAGATCCTCGATCTCTACCTCAACCGCATGTATTTCGGGTACGAGAAGTACGGGATCGAGGCCGCCAGCCAGTTCTATTTCGGCAAGTCCGCCCGCAACCTGTCTCTGAGCGAAGCCGCCATCCTCGCGGGCTCCCTGCAGGCGCCTTCGCGGCTCAACCCCAAGGGCAACGCCGATGCCATCAAGGCGCGCCAGTCGCTGGTGCTCGCCGCCATGGCAAAGGAAGGCTACATCACGCCAGCCGAGTCGAAGGCCGCGGCCATCGACCCCGGCCAGACCGTCCGCACCAAGGTGGTGGGTGGCGAGTCCTACGTCGCGGACTGGGTCGAGAGCCTGATGACCGCCTACCTGGGCGAGGTCAAAGAGGACGTGATCGTCCACACCACGATCAACTGGGACCTGCAGAAGGAAGCCGAGTTCGCCATCAAGGAAGCGGTGGCGGCCCACGGCGCTGACAGGGGCTTCAGCCAGGCCGCCATGGTGGCGATGGACGTCGACGGCTCCGTACGGGCCCTCGTCGGCGGCGTCGACTACCAGCAAAGCCAGTACAACCGCGCCGTCACCGCCCGCCGCCAGCCCGGCTCGGCCTTCAAGCCCTTCGTCTACCTCGCCGGCATGGAGAAGGGCTACACGCCCGATACCATCGCCGAGGACGGTCCCATCAACATCAATGGCTGGGAGCCGAGGAACTCAGACGGCAAGTATGGCGGGCAGATGACCCTCCGCCAGGCCCTGGCGCTCTCCCGCAACACCGTCGCGGCGCTGCTCGCCAACGATGTCGGCCCCGACAAGGTGGTGGATGCGGCAACCCGCATGGGCATTTCCTCGCCGCTGCAGCCGGTGCCGTCGATCGCGCTGGGTACGCAGGAGGTTTCGCTGCTCGAGCTGACGGCGGCCTATGCGCCCTTCGCCAATGGCGGCATCGGGGTCATCGCCAACGTCATCACCCGCATCGAGACGGCCGACGGCAAGCTGCTCTACAGCGCCGTCCCCGCCGGCCCGGGCCGGGTGATCGAGCCCAACGTCGTCGCCGAGATGAACGACATGCTGCATGCGGCGGTGGAGATCGGTACCGGCAAGCGGGCCCAGCTCAACGGCTGGCCCATGGCGGGCAAGACCGGTACCTCGCAGAAGGCGCGCGATGCCCTGTTCGTCGGCTATACCGCCCGCATGGTGGCCGGTGTCTGGCTCGGCAACGACGACGACAAGGGCACTAACCTTTCGGGAGGCAACGTGCCGGTGGAGGTCTGGAGCCAGTTCATGGCCAAGGCCCATGAAGGCATCCCCGTGGCGGAACTCCCGGGCGCCTTCACGCAGCCCGAGTTGCAGGATCCCAACCTGCAGCCGATGGAGCAGCCCGCAGCCGAACGCCCGCGGCGTACGCTGGTCGACCTGCTCGGCGACATCTTCGGCGGCTGATCTCAGTCGCCGTCGCGGCGGAATGCGCTTGGGCTCCGCCCCGTCGCGGCCTTGAAGCGGCGCGAGAAGTAGAACGGGCTGTCGAACCCCACGGCCGCCGCGACCTGCTGGATCGAGAAGCCGGTGCGCTGCAGCAGCTCCACCGCACGCTGCATCCGCCGATGCTCGAGATAGGCTTGCGGCGTCTGCCCGGTTTCGGTCTTGAACAGATGCGCCAGCCGCGAGGGCGACAGCCCGACGGCCGCGGCCACGTCCTCCAGCGTCGTCTTCATCTGCAGGTGCCGGTCGAGATGGTCCATCGCCGCCATCACGCGGCGATCGTAGCGGGTCTCGACCGCACGCGGATTGTGCAGGTCGCATGCGAGAATCAATCCCTCGAGCGCGTTCATCGCAAACGCCTCCCGGCGAACGAGGTCACCCCCCAGCAGCCGGTGCACCTCGGCGAACCGCGCGGCAGGCTCCGCTGCCTCGATATGCAGCAGCATCAGCCCCTCGCTCACCTCCGGCCAGTCGAGCCAGGGCAGCCATTCCGCTCGCGGCTGGAAATGGACCCAGAGCAACTCCCAGCTCCCCACGGCGCCGTAGTCGTGCAGCGTTCCCGGCTGGATCAATACCCAGTCACCCGGCGAGGACGTCAGTTCACCTGCCTCATGGCCGAAGCGGCCGGACCCGTCGGCCGTGTAGATCAGCAGCCAGTCGCCGACACCGTTCGGGCGATAGGCGCGATACCCCGAGCGCTCACGGAAGTGCCCGGTGAGCAGTTGCAGCACCGGCCGGTGCGGGAACTCGTCGAGCTCAGCCATAGCAGGATAGTACATGCGATCGGCCGGATGTTCCATTGGCCCCGCCCGCGCTCGGAGCTAGCCTGCTCGTGCCCTGGAGGAGGTCACATTGTCGCTTACGCCCGAGCAGAAATCGCAGTTCGACCGCGACGGCTTCGTTGCCGTGAGGCAGCTGTTCACACCCGCCGAGATCGAGGAGATCCGCGGCACCTTCATGGAAATGGCCAAGGACGGTCCGGTCACCGGCCTCTCCGACGTGCCGAAGGCCCGCGAAGGCGCCCCCGCGCTCGCCACCGACCCCCTCGCCTTCTACCCGCGCATGATGCATCCGCATAAGCACGCGGACAAACCGGTCGGGCCGCTCGCCATGCGTTACATGCGCGACCGCCGGCTGAGGCCGATCCTCGCCGAACTCTTCGGCGAAGATCCCTACGCCTGCCAGTCCATGTTCTACTTCAAGCCGCCGGGCGCCCGCGGCCAGGACCTGCACCAGGACAACTTCTATCTTCGCGTCAAACCCGGCACCTGCATGGCCGCCTGGGTCGCCGTCGATGATGCCGATGCCGGCAATGGCGGCATGTTGTGCGTGCCCCAGACCGCCAGCCTCGACATCGCCTGCCCCGAAAAGGCCGATCCCGCCCTGTTCTTCACCACCGAGCACGTCGAACCGCCGCCCGGCCTCGAACCGCAGATGATGGAGCTCAAGGCCGGCGACGTGCTGTTCTTCAACGGCTCGGTGATCCACGGCTCGACACCGAACACCAGCCCCGACCGCTTCCGCCGGTCGCTGATCTTCCACTACGTGCCGGCGAGCACGGTGGAGATGAGTCACTGGTACGAAGCCATCAGCTTCGACGGGGAAAAGCAGGACATCGGAGTGAACATGGAAGGCGGCCCCTGCGGGTCGACCGAGGACGCGCCGGCTGGGCCGCATTGAAACAGCGGTCGGGCAGGCCTGGTGCCTGTACCGCCGATGCCCGCAAGCGCTCCTCACACCTTCCGGTCCCGTATCACCCCCGCATACCAACGCGCCGACGCCTTCGGGGTCCTCGCCATCGTCTCCACGTCGAGGTGCACGATGCCGAACTTCTGGCTATACCCCGCCGCCCACTCGTAGTTGTCCATCAGCGACCAGAGGTAGTAGCCCCGCACATCGGCTCCATCCTCGATGGCCTTGCCGATCCACTCGAGGAAGCCGGCGACGTACTTGATGCGCTCCTGGTCATCGAGCGGATCGGTCACGTTCGGGCCGTCCGCCGCACCGTTCTCGGTGATGAAGATCGGACCCTGCCAGCCATACTGCTCCTTGGCCATGAAGATCGCGTCGTAGACGGCCTTGGGATAGTACTCCATGCCGTTGTCGAGGAAGTTGCCGCCCGGATGCTTCTCGTCTGCAACCCACCAGCGCGGGTTGTAGTGCTCGGCGCTCACCACGACGCGCGAGTAGACGTTGAGCCCCAGGTAATCGATCGGCGTGTGGATCAACGCGAGGTCGCCGTCGCGAATCTCCGGCATGGTGCCGCGTTCGGCCAGCCGCTTCCTGATGCGCTCCGAGTAATCGCCCTTCAGCACCGGATCGAGGAAGAAGCGGAAGCCGTCATCCTCGTCGCGGTCCGCCACCGCCTGGTCCTCGGGCTTGTCCGTCGCGGGGTGCCGCTGCCAGATGTCGAACACTGCACCGATCTCGCCCGGCTTGCCCGAGGCGCGGAACGCCTCGACGCCCCTGCCGTGCGCCACCAGCGCATGGTGCAGCGCCTGCCGCGCGGTCTTCTCGTCGCTGCGGCCGGGCGCGAACACGCCCATCGAATAGCCCACCCAGATCGAGATCGGCTCGTTCAGCGTCG
>JAEYTN010000371.1 GCA_023433985.1 Pseudomonadota bacterium
TGTCGCTCGCACCATCTACGGCGCCGATGGTCTCAAGGAGGCTTTCTCGGAAGCCATGACCTCGACCTCGATCGCGCCCGTGCAATTCCTGCCGCGCACGCCGACCAACGCGCAGCAGGCTCCCTAAGTCCAACGGCCCACGCCGTAGACCCGTCCCGCGTCACCAAAGGAGACTTCCCGTGTCCGCGATCCGTAAACTGCTCCTGGCCTCCGTGGCCCTCTCGATGTCGACTGCTGCTTTCGCCCAGGACGGTCTCGTCCTCCGTATCGGCCTCGATGGCGGCGAAAACGAAGCCGACCAGCTGCGTCGTTCGGAATGCGTTGCCGAGCCGCTTAAGGCCGCAACTGGTGCCACCGAAGTCCAGTTCTTCCCCTCGCCCGACTATAACGGCATCATCCAGGGCCTGCTCGGCGGCACCATCGACATCGCCGGCCTCGGCGCCTCGGGCTACGCCGCGATCTACCTGCAGGACCCCGACGCGGTCGAGCCTTTCATCACCAACGTGCAGACCGACGGCTCGACCGGCTACTACTCGATCGCCCTCGCCACCAAGGACTCGGGCATCACCGACATCACCGAGGCCAAGGGCAAGCGCCTCGGCTACGCCGACCCGGATTCGACCTCGGGCTACCTCGTGCCGCTGACCTCACTGCCCGCCACGCTCGGCATGAAGCCCGACGAGTTCTTCGCCTCCACCGCTTTCGGCGGCGGCCATGAGAACCTCGTGCTCGGCCTGCTCGACGGCAAGTTCGACGTCGTCACCACCTTCGGTTCGGGCGTCGGCGAGTTCTCCGAGGGCTACAGCTCGGGCAACATCCGCACCATGGTCGAAAAGGGCCTGCTCGACATGGAAGACGTGGTCGAGGTCTGGCGCTCCCCGCTGATCCCCAACGGCCCGACCGTCATGCGCAAGGACCTGCCGCAGGAGCTCAAGGACAAGATCGTCAAGTTCTACACCGAGCTGCCCGCCACCGACTACGAGTGCTTCCGCGGCATCGAAAACGGCGACTTCAAGGGCTACACCCCGGTAACGCCAGAGTTCTACGCCCCCATCATCGACGCCCGCCGCGCCACCATCGGCGACTGAGCGGCTGACGAAACGAGCACGGCGGCGTCCACGGGCGCCGCCGTTTCCTTGACGAGGAGCGTAACGGCATGGACACAGCGGCACACGGCGAACTCTCCGCCGCCGGACGGCTGGTGCACGAGCACTATCGCGGGCTGATCCGCACCCGCCGCACCTACACCATCCTCTCGGTCGGCCTGCTCGTGGTCTTCCTCATCGGCGCGCTGTGGTTCGCCAATGCCTCGAACGCCGGCAAGTTCTTCGAGCGCCTGCCCTACTTCTTCGATTTCTTCATCCACTTCCAGCCCGACGATCCGCTGGAAATCTTCCGCGCCATGTTCGACCTGCCCTCGCCCTACGAGGACGGCTCGCAGAAATACGACTACCCCGTGGGCCGGGTGATGCTCATCGGCGATTTCTACCTGCCCGAATATTTCTACCAGCTGCTGGTCACCCTCAACATCGCGGTGCTCTCCACCCTGATCGGCGCGGGCCTCGCCTTCGCCCTCTGCTTCTTCGCCGCCAGCAACCTCACCGGTTCGCGCCCCGTCCGCTTCGTCGTCCGCCGCGCCTTCGAGCTGCTGCGTGCCTTCCCCGAGATCGTCGTCGCCGGCCTGCTGGTCGCCATCTTCTCCATCGGCCCCATCGGCGCCATCGCCGCGGTCGCCATCCACACGGTCGGCGCGCTCGGCAAGCTGTTCTACGAAGTGGTCGAGAATGCCGACATGAAGCCCGACGAGGGCCTCCGCGCCGTCGGCGGCAACTGGCTCGAGCGCGTGCGCTACGGCACGGTCCCGCAGGTGCTGCCCAACTTCATCTCCTATGCGCTGTTGCGCACCGAGATCAACGTGCGGGCCTCCACCATCATCGGCGCCGTGGGCGGCGGCGGCATCGGCGAAATCTTCCGCCGCTCGCTCAGCAACGACCATCCGGCCAAGACCTACGCCATCATCATCCTGCTCTTCCTCACCGTGATCCTCATCGACTGGATCTCCGGCCACCTGCGCAAGCGCCTCGTCGGCAATGCCGCCTTCCAGTTCGGGACCTGAGCCATGGCCGCCATCACCGTCTCCGCCGCCGAAGCCGCCGAGCTCCGCGCCCGCCACCCCGCAATCTTCCACCGCCCGCCCATCGAGCACCTGGTGGCGCCACTGGCGCTGCTGGGCACCGCGGCCTACCTCGTCTTCTGCGTGTTCTTCTTCAATGTCCCCGCCGTGGTCGCCACCGCGCAGTGGGAGCGGGCCGGCGCCTACATCGCCGACTGGTACTCGTGGGAAGCCCTGCCCCGCTTCCGCTTCGGCGAGGACACGGTGACGGTCGAGTGGACTCGTTCCCTGCTCGGCGACAACCCGCATCCCGACTGGATCGAACAGCACGGTGAAAACGACTACGTCGTCACCTTCGGCAGCCCCGACGACCGCGTGGAGATCGCTCCGCAGCGCGTGACGGCCATCGTCGACGGCATCGCCTACCCCGTGCCGACCACCGCCGATGGCGCCACCCTTCCGGCCGACGCCCCGTACAGCATGTCGAGCAAGGGCAGCCGCGTCACCGTCGACTACGGTTTCGTCGGCCTCGCCGAAATCCGCGGCACCCAGGTGTTCGTGCGCCACCGCTACCTCGGCTGGCCGAACTTCTTCTTCGATACCGGCTCGCCCTTCTTCGGCATGGAACCCGGCGAACTCTGGGCCACGGCCTGGAGCGAGGAGCGCGTCGACCCGCGCATGCCCAATTGGCAGCTGATCGCCGTGGAGTTCCTCTACAATACCGAGTGGCAGCACCTCGATGTGTTCAACAAGCTGCTGCAGACGATCGTCATGGCCTTTGTCGGCACCCTCTTCGCCGCGGTCGTCGCCTTCCCGCTCGCCTTCCTCGCCGCCCGCAACATCACCCCCAGCCGCGCCGGCAACTGGCTGATGAAGCGCGCCTTCGACCTGCTGCGTTCGGTCGATATGCTGATCTGGGCGCTGTTCTTCGTCCGCGGCTTCGGCCCCGGCCCCATCCCCGGCATCGCCGCGATCTTCTTCACCGACACCGGCACCCTGGGCAAGACCACCACCGAGGCGCTCGAGAACATCGACGACCGGCAGCGCGAGGGCGTCCGCTCGGTCGGCGCCTCGCCCGCCGCCGTGCAGCGCTATGGCGTGGTGCCGCAGGTGCTGCCGGTCTTCATCAGCCAGGCGCTCTACTTCTGGGAGAGCAACACCCGTTCGGCCACCATCATCGGCGCCGTCGGCGCGGGCGGCATCGGGCTCAAGCTGATCGAGGCGATGCGCACCAACCAGGATTGGGAGAACGTCGCCTACATGGTGATCCTGATCCTGATCGTGGTGTTCGTCTTCGACAACCTCTCGACCGCGCTCCGCTCTCGCCTGATCGGCCAGCCGGCGCACTGAGCGGGGTCGCCCCGCAGGCGAGCCATGCCCAAAGCATGAGTTGCCATCCGGCTGCCCGCCGCGCCAAGCTCGCGGCCCTCAACCCACCAGCCCGGCGAACCTCCCCATGCTTCACAGCGCCCTCGGCCTCAACGGCGTCGTCACCGCCCCGCACCGCATCGCCGCCCTTGCCGGCCGCGACGTGCTCGCCGCCGGCGGCACCGCCATCGAGGCAATGGTGGCGGCTGCGGCCACCATTGCTGTCGTCTACCCGCACATGAACGGCATCGGCGGCGACGCCTTCTGGCTGATCCAGCGCCAGGGCGAGGCCCCCGTCGGCATTTCCGGCGCCGGGCGGGCCGCCGCGCTCGCCACCGCCGAGAGCTATCGCCGCAAGGGCTATGGCGCCATCCCGTCCCGCGGCCCCGACGCTGCGCTGCTCGTTCCCGGCGCCATCGCCACCTGGCAGCTGGCGCTCGAGTTCGATCCCGCCAACCGCATGCCGCTGGCGCACCTCCTGGCGCCGGCCATCGCCTATGCCGGCAACGGCATCGCCGTCTCGCAGAGCCAGGCCAAGCTCACCGCCTCCCGCCTCGACGAACTCCGCGACGTCCCCGGCTTCGCCGAAACCTTCCTCGTGGCCGGCCAGCCGCCCTATCCCGGCGCCCAGCTGGGGCAGTCGGCCCTTGCGGAAACCCTCGAGCACCTTGCCGAACACGGCCTCCGCAGCTTCTACGAAGGCGAGCCCGCCCGCGCCAATGCCCGCTGGCTGGAGCGCATCGGCGCTCCGCTCCGCTTCGAGGATTTCGCTTCCTACCAGGCCGGCCAGGTGGAGCCGCTCGCGCTCAAGACCTCATGGGGCACGCTCTACAACATGGTCCCGCCGACCCAGGGCATCGCCTCGCTGATGATCCTCGGCCTTTTCGACCGTCTCGGCGTCGCCGAGGGCGAGAGTTTCGACCACCTGCACGGCCTCGTCGAAGCCACCAAGCACGCCTATCGCTACCGCAACCGCCACCTCGCCGACCCCGACGCGATGACGGCCCCGGCGGCCGGGCAACTCACGGCCGGGAACCTCGACGACCTCGCCGCCCGGATCGATCGGCACCGCGCGGCCCCCTGGCCCGATCCGGCAGTCGAGGGCGGCACTATCTGGATGGGCGCCATCGACTCCTCGGGCACCGTGGTCAGCTTCATCCAGTCGCTGTTCTGGGAGTTCGGTTCGGGCGTCGTCGCCCCCGAAACCGGCGTGATCTTTGAAAACCGCGGCGCCGGCTTCTCGCTCGATCCGGGCCCCAACCAGCTCGCGCCCGGCAAGCGCCCGTTCCACACCCTCAACCCCGCCCTCGCCAACCTCAAGGACGGCCGGGTGATGAGCTACGGCAACATGGGCGGCGAGGGCCAGCCACAGACCCAGAGCGCCGTCTTCACGCGCTATGTGCAGTTCGACATGGGCCTGCAGGGGGCCATCACCGCGCCCCGCTGGCTGCTCGGCAAGACCTGGGGCGACGTCAACGCCCGCCTGAAGCTCGAAAGCCGCTTCGACCCCGCCCTGGTGGAAGCCCTCCGCAACGCCGGCCACGACGTCCAGCTGGTCGGGCCGTTTGAAGACATGATGGGCCACGCCGGCGCCGTGGTCATCCACCCCGATGGCTTGCTCGAAGGCGCCACGGACCCCCGCTCTGACGGCGCCGCCATCGCGTTCTGAGGGCCTGTCGCCCCCACCACCATGCTTCGCATGGTCCCCTCCCCCCCAAACGCGGTGGAGGATCAACCCGGAACGTCGCGGCTATGAGTTTTCGAGGCGCCGAGGCCTCGGTGATCCTCCACCGTGGCAAAGCCACGGGGAGGAGGACCATGCGAAGCATGGTGGAGGGGGCGTCCAGCGTCGCACCACCCCTCAGTCCCGCTTCACCTTGCGGATCGAGCCCTTCTGCGGGTCATACCCCCACGCGGCCGCGAAGAACGCGAGCACCGTCACGCCGACCACCACTGCCAGCGCCAGCCAGTCCATCTTCCCGTAGGCGGCAAAGCGGATGAGTTCGATCGCATAGGTGAACGGGTTGAGCTGGCTCAGCCACCAGATCACGTCCGCGCCCGCCTCGCGCAGCTTCCACAGCGGGTAGAGCGCCGAGGAGATGAAGAACATCGGGAACACCACGAAATTCATCATCCCCGCGAAGTTCTCGATCTTGGGCGTATAGACCGAGACCAGGAGCCCGATCGAGCCGAGCATCAGCCCCGCCAGCACCACGCCGGGCAGGATGGCGACGAAGCCCCAGCCCGGAAAGCCGAAGCCGACGATGCGCGCCACCAGCAGGAACGCGTAGACCTGCAGGATCGACAGCGCCGTCGCCGCCGCAATCTTCGAGAACAGCAGGAAGTGCCGCGGCAGCGGCGTCACCAGCATGGCGCGCATAACCCCCGCCTCGCGGTCATAGACCATCGACAGCGCCGACTGCATGCACTGGAAGAGCACCACCACGCCGATCAGCCCGGGCAGCACGTATTCCTGGTAGGGGACATAGGTCGTGTAGGGCGGCACGATCGAGACGCCCAGGATATCGTGCAGCCCCGCCGCGAACACGATGAGCCAGAGCGCCGGACGGACGATGGCCGAGATCAGCCGCTCCGTCTGGCGCAGGAACTTCGCAATCTCGCGCCAGGTGATGGCCGAAAAGCCGACCCAGTAGGTTACGACGCTTTGCACTTGCTCTCCGGTTCATCGACACCGAGCGTATCGAGTTCGTTTTCCTGGTGCAGGAACTCCGGGAACGGCGCCGGCTCGGTCACCGCATTCGAGGTAGCGAGCACCAGCGGCATCCTCAGTTGCCGGTCCCACGGCCGGAAGTTCATCCGGTAGCCCTTCGAGCCGTCGATGTTGAAGCGGCTGCCCTTCATGTAAGCGTCGATCTTCTCGGGGTCGTCGGAGCGGGCCTTGGCATAGGCGGTGGCGATGGACTTGGCCGCGATCCAGGTCGACCAGTCCTGCGGGCTCATGAACCGGCCGCCTTCGGCGAGGCGCTGGAAGCGCAGGGTCACCTGCGTGGCCCCGTCGCGGTCCCAGGCCCAGTGCCACTCCGACGCGGTGAGCCCCGTCGAGCCGATCACCGGTCGCGGCAGCTGCGTGGCGTAGTTGAGGTAGCGGGCATATTCGCCCAGGCTGTCGGCCACGAACACCACGTCATAGTCCACGCCGCCGGTCACGAGCAGCGTGTTGTTCTCTTCGCGGTTGGCCGGATCGGTGGAGGTCGTGAACTCGCGCCGGCCCTTGATCTCGATCCTCAGCCGCTCTGCCGACGCCTGGAAGGAATCGGCGATCTCCTTGTCGCGCGGCTCCTTGCCCACCAGCAGCAGCACCTTGGTCCAGTTCCGGTGCCGCAGGAACTGCGTGTAGGCGTCCGAGATCATGCGGTCCGAGGCGCCCGCGTGCATCAGGTTGGGAAGGCACAGGTCGCGCAGCGTGTCCTGCGGCGCCGTGGCATTGACGAGCGTGATCGGCACGTTCGCGCTTGCCATGGCTTGCGCCACCTCTGCCACCATCTCGCCCGGCAGGTCGAGGATGGCGAAGCGTTCGCCCGCCTGCGCCATGGCGGAAACCTTGGCGATGGCGTCGGCGGCGTCGGTCGCCTCGTACTCGTCGAGCTTGAGGTTGATGTCGACCGCATCGGTGACGATCTTCAGGTCCTCGACACCGAGGCGCGCACCTTCCACCGGCTTCAGCGCCGGCGAAATCTCGATGCGCGTATAGGCGACCTCGGGGTGATAGCGCACGTCGTCCTTGAGCCCGACGTAGCCCACCAGAACGTCGGCTGCAGAAGCGGGAACGGCGCTGCCCGAAAGCAGCGCCGCAAGAGCCATTGAAAGGAGCCCCAGCTTAGTCATCGATCACCACCGAATGCGGGACACGCCCCACGGCCACGGTCTGGATCGGCTCGAGGCTGGCCATGTCGATCACCGTCACGTCGTCCGAAAGCCCGTTGGCCACATAGGCCTTGCTCTCGTCTGCCGTCAGGTCCACCGACCAGGCGCGGCGCCCGACCAGGATATACTTGATGAGCTCGTGCGTCTTGGCGTCGACCACCGCGACATGGTTGGCGCGGCCCAGGCTGATCAGCACCTTGGAGCCATCCTTGGTCACCGCCATGCCCACCGGGGTCACGTCTTCCTCGCGGAAGCTCGGCGGCACGTAGATCAGGCTGTCGCCCTTGATCTCGTTGGTCGCCGTGTCGATGATGAAGATCTCCGAGC
>JAEYTN010000406.1 GCA_023433985.1 Pseudomonadota bacterium
GCTCTACGTCACCAACGAGGACAAGCCGGGCCATATCGGCCGGCTGGGCACGCTGCTGGGCAGCCTCGGCGTCAACATAGCCAACTTCAATCTCGGCCGCGCCGAGGTAGGCGGCGATGCCATAGCCCTGCTCTCGATCGACGGTTCGGTAACCGCCGACCAGCTCAAGGAAATCGCGGCGCTGCCGGGCGTCAAGCAGGCCAAGGCCGTCGCGTTCAACTGATACGAAAGAGGCCGGGCACTCCCCGGCCTTTTTCCGCCTCTGGCCGAGAGCGGGACGTGCCGGTCGGTCAATGCCATCGAGCCCGGCCAGGCTCCGCCTCTCGCCCCGCAGGCCGCTGACAGGGCTGTCAGCAGCAGACGAAAGGGGCGCCGGGCAGCAAACCGGCGCCCCTTCTTCAGTGCGGGGGAAGCGACCACCTGACGGTCCCAGCGCAAATGGGTCCCGATCCCCGCCTGAAGTTGTTCAGGCCGCGGCGCGGGCGCTAGCCCGGCCGAGGCCCACCTCCTGCAAGATGGCGAGGATGGCCACCGCCGCGGCCTGCACGATCACGAAGACTACGCCCAGCATGGACAGCGGCCAGACGCCCATCGCCATCACGGCGACGCTGCCGAGGACCCATAGCGCGTTGATGCCGACGACCAGCATCGTAAGACCTCGCGAGATATCGACGCGGCTGCTGACCCAGCCGACGAAGGCAGCGAAGGCGATCAGTCCCAGGCCGACCGGCATGCTGAAGGTGGCGGGTATCCCCGTGAAATCTGCGAGAAGGCCGGCGGCAGCCGCCATCAGCGCGCCGGTGGCGGCGGTGGCAATCGCGTCGGCAACGAGGGCAAAGCGTACGAGCCTGGTCTGCATGAAAGAACTCCGTTTTCCTTGAGATGACGGAGCAACAACTGCATGTGTCAGGGCGCGCGGTCGATTAAGCCGGAGGTAATTGCCGTGATGACCAGCCGGGTTAGCATGAGGGTATGAGCAGAAGCATCGCTGCCCCCCAGGACCGTACCATCGGCGACCACATCCGCGAATGGCGGCAGCATCGGCGCATCAGCCAGCTGGCGTTGGCGCTTGAGCTCGAGCTCAGCCAGAAGCACCTGAGCTTCATCGAATCGGGCCGCTCCATCCCCAGCCGCGAGGTGGTGCTGCGGATCGCATCGGGCCTCGACGTGCCGCTGCGCATCCGCAACCTGATGTTGCTCGCGGCCGGATACGCGCCGC
Organism: Pseudomonadota bacterium; assembly: GCA_023433985.1. Lineage (GTDB taxonomy): Bacteria > Pseudomonadota > Alphaproteobacteria > Rhizobiales > Devosiaceae > Devosia_A. The sequence continues at coordinate 1,220 of JAEYTN010000406.1, forward strand.
GCTACCTGGAGCGCCCGCTCGATCACCCGGATCTCGCGGCAGCACGCGACGCCGTCGAACTGGTGCTGAGAAGCTACGAGCCGTTCCCCGCCATCGCCATCGACCGCGGCTGGAACCTGGTGGCGGCCAATGGCGCCACGCAGATGCTGTTCAACATCGTGCAGGACCCCGCACTGCTCGAGCCGCCGGTTAACGTCCTTCGGGGCAGCCTGCACCCGCGCGGCCTGGCGCCGCTGATCGAGAACTACGACGAGTGGTCGCGCAACATCCTGAAGCGCCTCGACGCCGAACTTGAGGCAACCGGCGACGCCGACCTCCGCGAGTTGATCGCCGAACTGGAGGCGCTTACGGGGCTCACGGCGCCGCGCGATGGTCGCGAGGACTTTGCCGGCGTCTTCGTGCCGCTGAAGCTTCGGCTGCCCGCCGGCACGGCGACGTTCATCTCCACCACCACCGTGTTCGGCACGCCGACCGAGGTGACCCTCTCCGAACTCGCCATCGAGGCCTTCCTTCCCGCCGACGCCGCAACGTCGGAAATGCTGCGGGCGCAGGCGGGTGCGGCTTAGCGCACTTGCGCCGGCGTTGCCTCGCCGGCTCCCACCGGAGAGGAACTTGGCTGAACCTCATCGAGCCAGCGGTGCAGCGCAGCCGCATAAAGCCTGCGCCAACCGCGCTGCGGCGTGCTGAGGAACCACGATTTTCTCAGGTCCCAGCTGGCATTGCGGAGCTCGGCGAGCCGGTTCACCACCGATTTTCCCGATTGCGGATAGACGGTGAGTTCCGAGAAATAGATCTCGCCGTCGAGGCTGTAGAGATCGACCCTGATATGGTCGAACGGCTGGCCCAGCTTCTCGGCAGCGTCGCGCATCCGTGTGAAGGTATCCGGCAGCGGCAATGCCGCCCACGTCGTCCATCGGGGGTCCGCCGGCAGCGGTGAGCCGTTGCGTTCGTAGACGCACCAGTTGTCGGTGCCATCCGCGTTGCGGCGCTTGACGTAGATGTAGCAGGTGCGCCCGGCGCTGGTGTGGAACTTGTATTCGGTGGCGACGGGACGACCGTCCGGTTCCTGAAGCATTGCCTCGACAAGGATGCATTTGCGGGCGTTCCGATAGCCCCACTCGCCTACGAACCGGGCATATGTCCGTCGAACCCAGCCGGACGCGCGGCGCAACATCTGCTTCCGGTCGAACTGGCCGTCGCGCACCAGGATGTTCCATCCGGAGCCGTGATTGGCTTTGATCGCCACATTGCCCGCCAGCAGCTCGGCTGGAATCTGTTCGGGGTCGGTGCCCTGCCACAGCACGGCAGCGGTCTTCAAATCGGGCGCATGCTGCCACACATAGTCCTTGGCCGCCAGCTTGTCGCAACACATCGAGAACATTGGGTTGTGGTCGAATATCTTCCGCCACAGGAACTTGTCGCCGTCGCTGGCGGGGGCCGCCGGGTTGGGAAAGAAGTCCGTCTTGCCGCGCAGCGAGCGGCGCCAGACTCCGGGATGGCGCAGCAGGCTCCAGATCCGCACGGTACCCAGCAGCAGCCGGTCGTCGGTTCGCATGCCTTCAGCCTCACGGTCCACCGTCAGCACCCGGGCGACGACGTCTGGTGAACACGTCTTGCGACAGCCGCACAATGGGCCCGCGGCCGGTGATCTCGAGTTGCGGGATCTGGTCGGGAAAACTGCTCTCCAGCCAGAGCCGGCCCAGCGATATCGGCTCCCACAGCACGATGCGAACGTCCTCCGGCGCCGTTTCCAGGATGCGCGCAATCACAGCCCGCTTGGGCGAAACCATGCTCGCGACATAGACGAGGTCGGCCCCGGCGTAGTCGAAACTCGCGCCGTCGCAGAGTTCCGTCCGCATCCGGTCATAGCCAAGCTTTCGGGCGAGCGCGGCGGCCGAGTCGACGGCATCCGGAACCACGTCGAGGCCGATGATCTCGCGCGCGTCGGTAGTCTCATGCAGATAGAACATGGTGACCGGGCGCCACCCGCAACCCACCATCACGATGCGCTGCATGCCAGGCTTCGCAACATGCGCGGCCAGGTCGGCCAGGCGGTTCAGCATCCCCATCGCGTTGGGCGTGGCGAGGGATCGAAACGAGGCGGGCGCCTCAATCTCTGTCTCCAGGAGCTTTCTGGTATCCGCCGTCTCGAGGCGGACGACATAGGCGTTGAACTCGCTCGACAGCGCAGGCCGAATGCCGAGCAACCCCGGATCGCGCTCCAGCATGCGCTCCGCCTCCGCCGGCCCCATGGCATCGGCGAGGCCGTCAATTGCGCGGATCAAGTCGAACGTATCGCGGTCGGCGGGGGAGGACAGGATCGCTGCAAGGGCGGCATGCGAGTCCTGGGAGTCTTCTGCAATCATGTCGGCACCTGTCGCTCCACCCCATCAGGGCATGGCCTGGCGCTGCAGTACGTCTAGAACGCAGAACGCGGACAGCCACCCGCCCCGGCTGGCCGCGTCGGCAAGTTATGAGAAAGAGGTATCCGCTTCAAGGTACCCGCGAAAATTCAGCTGTTGGAAAGCGGCCTACCTTGCCGCGGACCTCAGCGGCCCCTTTTTGCCTCACGCGCGCCGTGCGCTCCACTCGGCCAGTACGATGCCGGCCGCGACCAGGACGGCGGCGAGAATGTGGAAACCTTGCAACACCTCGCCCAACACGATCACCGACCCGATGGTGCCGAAGAGCGGGATCAGGTTGACGAACAGGCTAGCGCGGTTGGACCCGATCAACTCGACGCCGCGCACGTAGAACATCTGCGACAGGATCGAGGGGAAAAGGATCGTGTAGGCGACGATCAGCCAACCCACGGTGTCGATGCTTCCGAGGTTGGTGAAGAACCCCTGAATGCCGGGTCCGACACTCGCCTGGTAGGCAACGGCCGCGAAGATGGCGCCGACGAACGTGGCAACCATGAAGCTCAGCCAGTTTGTCTGGGGCCGCCAGCGCAGGGCGATCGAGTACCCTGCGTAAACCAAGCAGGCGAGGATCACCAACAGGTCGCCGACATTCACCTCGAGCTTGAGTATGCGGAGGAGGTCGCCGTGGGTGGCGATCAGCGCCACCCCGACGATGGTGACGGCGACGCCTAGCAGTTGCAGTGGCTGCACCTTCAGCCGGAACAGCACGAAGTTCAGCACGATGACGAAGATGTTGACCGCCACCTGCTCGAGCGAGGCATTGACGCCCGAGGTGAAGTGGGCGGCGATGTACATCAGCATGTTGAAGCTGGTGAAACCGACGGCACCGTAAAGCAGGTAGAGCCACCAGCGGACCTGGATCCTGGGCCAATCGCGTTGCAGCGGTCGAATGGCGAAGGGCAGCACCAGGATCAGCGCGCCCAGCCAGCGGAGGATCGTCAGCGCGTAGGGGTCGATGTGGCCGACCGCCATCTTGCCCGCGACGGTATTGCCGCCCCAGAAGATATTGCAGACCACGAGGATGAGGTAGGGCCGGCTCATCACCGCGTCAAAGGCGCGGGAAAGCGGCGGAGCGCTGGTATCGGTCATCGGCAATAGATGTGACGCGGGGCCAGGAGGCGGCCCCGCGCCGGACTTATCGACTGTTTCGGCGCCGGATGCCAGCCCCGATCAGGCCGGCGGGATGTTGTGGTTGCGCCGGAACAGGTTGTGCGGGTCGTATTGCCGCTTCACCTGCCTGAGCCGGTTCCAGGTGGCCTCCGGATAGGCAGCGCGGACACGCTCCGGCCCCTCATCACCGACGAAGTTGACGTAGGCGCCCTTGTCGCCCTGGTTGAGCGCCCGGGCGAAGTCGTCGATCCACTGCTGCTGCCTGCTCTTGTCCTCGGCGCCATCGTAGAAGGCCGCGAGGCTGACCATGATGCGGCTGTTGCGGTGCGCATATGCCGTCGCATCGGGCCCAACGCGGCTTGCTGCACCGCCCATCACCCGTAGCTGAACCACGCGCATGGGAGCGGTGGATTCCTCCAGATAGCCCAGGATGGTCGCGCCTTCCTCGGGACCGATGTGATCCATGAACATGTTCACCGATACGGCGGTCGGGTGATAGTCCTCGGCACCGGGCATCTCGGGGAACATCGCCTTGTAGTATTCGCCGGGCTTCACGAAGTCGGCGAGCGGCTTGGCGATGGCTCGGAAGGGGGCGAGTGTGCGCTGCGCGTCCTCGTCGGGACCCAGATAGGCCAGCATGCCCAGGACAACGAGCTTGCCCACCATGTCTGGCGGCAAGAACGGCATGGGCGGCGCCGGCATGACATTGGCGATGGTCGAAAGCTCGTCGGGCGCGGCATCCGAGGCTGCGACGAAGCCGGCAACCGTATCTGCCGTCGCAGGCAGGATCAGCAGGCCGCCGGTGAAGTGATCGAGCGGGCTCAGCCGATAGCGGATACGCGTCACCACGCCGAAATTGCCGCCGCCGCCACGCAGCGCCCAGAACAGGTCCGGGTGCTGTTCGGCATCGGCAGCAACTACCTTGCCATCGGCAGTCACCAACTCGAACGCGAGCACGGAATCTATGGTCAGGCCGAGCTTTCGCGTCAGGTACCCGACGCCACCGCCCAGGGTGATACCGGAGACGCCAACGGTCGCCGCGTCTCCGAAGCCGACGACCAGCTTGTGGGGAGCGAGCGCCTCGAGCAGTTGCATGGCCGTGACGCCGGCCCCGACCCAGGCGGTCCTGCCGGTCACATCGATGTCGATGCGGTCAAGATCACGCACATCGAGCACGAGCCCGCCATTGCTGGTGCTGTGGCCGGCGCTGGAGTGGCCGCCAGAGCGGATGGCCAGTTCGAGGCCGTGCCCGCGCGCGTGGTTCACCGTGCGCACCACGTCGTCGACGTTGGCGGCACGGACGATGCCGCGGGGCGTCGCGTCGACGCCGCCGTAGACGACCGTACCGAGTTTCTTGAAGTCACTGTCCGCCGGAGCAACGAACCGGCCGGCGAGACCGGGAGGCACTAGGTTCGCGTCAGCGGAGGGTGAGGTCGTGTTCATCACACTGTCCTTGTCTCTGGTTGGCGCGCTGGGTGGCGGTTACATGGGAGTGACCACCTGCCATTTCCAGATCACCGGCGCGTGAAAAGCGCAGCCGGCACCATTGGGCGCCGGCTGGCAGAAGTTTATGGCCTACACACGCATTTTCATGCTGCCGGCGGCACGTTATGGTTGAGCCGGAACAGGTTTTCCGGGTCGTAGCGCCGCTTGATCGCCCGCAGCCGTTCCCACGTCCTCCCCGGGTACGCCGCCTGCCGACGACGGGCGCTGTCGCTGTCGAGGAAGTTGACGTAGCAGCCATCGCTACCCGCCAGTGCCTCGATTGCCGCGGTGCCCCAGGCGTCGTGACGCCCCCCGTCTTCACCGCCGCCATGCATGGCGACGTAGGTCACCATGATTGGCGCCGACCGGTGTGCGAACGCCGTCGCGTCGTTGGAGACGCGGCCTACTGCGCCGCCGAGCACGCGGAACTGGCCGATCTTCATCGGCGCATCGCATGCCTCCAGCCTGGCCAGCATGTCTCGCGCCTCCGTCACGCCGAACGTCTCGGTGAAGCAGGAGCGCAGCGTCACCTGCGGCCGCATCTCCGGATCCTCGGGGAGATACATGCTCGAGTAGGGGGCGGGTCGCACGAGGTCGGCATAGGGCTTGGCCAGGGCGCGGAACGGCGCCAGCGCTTCCTGCGCGCCGTCGGCAGGTCCGGAATAGGCCATCATACCGACGAGCACGATACGCCCGTAGAGCTCGGGCGGCAGATACGGCATTGGCGGGCACGGCATCGCCAGCGCAATGGTGGTGAGTTCATCCGGCGCTGCCGCTGCCGCGGCGGCAAAGCCGGCCAGCACTTCGGCGGTAGCGGGAAGCACCAGCGGGCCGCCAGTGAACTCAGGCAAGGGGCGCAGTCGGTACTTCAGGCGCGTGACGACGCCGAAGTTGCCGCCGCCGCCGCGCAGGGCCCAGAACAGGTCAGGGTGACTTTCGGCATCTGCGACGATGATCTCGCCCGAGGCGGTGACGATCTCTGCCGCCAACAGCGAGTCGATGGTAAGGCCGTCGCGGCGAGCCATGTAGCCGATGCCGCCGCCAAGCGTCAGCCCGCCGATACCGACGGTGGCGGAGTCACCAAAGCCGACGATCAGGCCGTGCCGCTCGACAGCGGCGGTGACTTCGCCGGCAGTGAGGCCGGTGCCGCACCACGCGATGCGGCTAGTGGCGTCGACCTCGATCCCGTTGAGATCGCGCAGGTCGATCAGCAATCCGCCCGTCGTGCCGAAGCTGCCATGACCTCCGGAGCGCACGGCAACCTCGAGATCGGTCGCCTGCACGAAGTTGAGCACGGCTGCAACGTCGGCAGCATTGGCGACGCGGACGATCGCCGCGGGGCGGTTGTGGGCGTTCGCGATCGAGCCGAGGCGCAGGGTGTCATAGTCGGGGTGCGTCGGCGTGATCAGCCTGCCGCGAAGGGCCGAGTCGAGCATTTCGATCTGATCTTCCAGGGGAAAGCGCTTGTCCATTCCCATAAACTCGCTTTGTGGGGTCAAAAGTGGCGCGTTTTTCGTGCTGGTGCCGTGAACCGCGGCTGAACGCCTCACTCAGAAATGGTGAACCGGCGGCCCGACCGGCTTCTGCGGATTTGTCATCGCGTCGCGAGTGGCGTATGGGACAACCGCAAATACGGTGCTTCGCCCGGTATTTGCCCTTCTTTGCAATTCGAGCGCAGGCAGCGAGGCCGGTGCTCCCGGACAGGGCTTTACGCGCAAATGGCAAACGTGATCGTCGTCGGCAGCCAGTGGGGTGACGAGGGCAAGGGCAAGATCGTCGACTGGCTCTCCGAGCGTGCCGACGTGGTGGTGCGCTACCAGGGCGGCCACAATGCCGGCCATACGCTGGTGATCGACGGGACGAGCTATAAGTTGGCGCTGCTGCCCTCGGGCGTGGTGCGTGGCAAGCTCAGCGTCATCGGCAATGGCGTGGTCGTCGATCCGCACCACTTCGTCGAGGAAGTCGCAAAGCTGGCGGGGCAGGGGGTTAAGGTCACCCCGGATATTCTGAAGATCGCCGACAACGCGCCCCTGATCCTGTCCCTGCACCGCGAACTCGACGGGGTGCGGGAGAGCGCCAACTCAGGCCTCAAAATCGGAACCACGCGGCGCGGTATCGGTCCGGCCTACGAGGACAAGGTCGGTCGTCGCGCAATCCGCGTGTGCGACCTCGCCGAGCCGGATACCTTGATGCCCAAGATCGAGCGGCTGCTGGCGCACCACAACGCGCTACGCCGCGGCATGGGGATGCCCGAGCTCAGCGCCCAGTCGCTGTACGAGGAGCTGACCTCGGTGGCCGGAAAGATCCTCCCTTACGTCGACCGGGTGTGGGACCTGCTGGATACGCACCGCAAGGGTGGCTCGCGCATTCTCTTCGAAGGCGCGCAGGGCGCACTGCTGGACAACGACCACGGCACGTACCCGTTCGTGACGTCCTCGAACACGGTAGCGGGACAGGCGGCCGCAGGGTCGGGCCTCGGCCCGACGGCCATCGGCTACACGCTCGGCATCACCAAGGCGTATACGACCCGAGTCGGCGAGGGGCCGTTTCCGTGCGAATTGTTCGACGACATAGGTCGCCACCTCTCGACCGTGGGTCGCGAAGTGGGCGTCAACACCGGCCGGCCGCGCCGTTGCGGGTGGTTTGACTCGGTTCTGGTGCGCCAAACGGTCAAAACATCGGGGATAAACGGTATCGCGCTGACGAAACTGGATGTTCTCGACGGCCTCGAAGAGATCAAAGTTTGTGTTGGTTACGAGTTCGACGGTCAAAAAATTGACTATTTGCCTGCCTCAATGGGAGCACAAGCTGCTGTTAAGCCGATCTACGAAACCTTGGAGGGCTGGTCGGAAACAACGGCTGGGGCGAGAAGCTGGTCGGAACTCCCGGCGCAGGCGGTGAAGTACGTCAGGTACATCGAAGAGCTGATCGAGGCCCCGGTGGCGATGCTGTCCACGAGCCCCGAGCGCTTGGATACCATCCTGGTGCAAGACCCGTTCCAAGACTGAGGTTTTTTCGCTAAATAGGCACCCAAATCACGGATATCGTGTAGCGAATGGCGGACTACAAAGAGCTGTTACGTAGGGCGGTAGAAGCTCTGCCCGAAAACAACGGCGCCGCGCGACGAGCGGTCTACGAGAAGGCGCGTGCCGCCCTCGTGGGGCAGCTGCGCGCCATCAATCCCCCGCTTGCCGCCCGCGACATCACTGCTCACCGCCTGCAGCTCGAAGACTGCATCCGGCAAGTCGAGCAGGAGGCCAGCGAAGCGGTGATCGCCGGGCTCGGCTCCGGCAAGGAAGAGGCGCCGCCCCCGCCGCCGGTCTATTTCGAGCCTCCGGCCAAGAAGGCGCCGGCATCGGTTGCGCGTCCTGTTGCCAAGCCGATCGCGAGTGCCACCGCGAAGGAGCCGCCACGGCCGTTGCCGCCGGGCGGCAGCATCGAAGAGATCATCGCCGCCGCCAATGCCGAGCAGGCAGACCCGGCGCCGGCCGAAAGCAAGCGAAGCGTCGTCCGTTCCGATGGCAAGCCGATAGGCAAGCCGGTGCCGAAGCTGGTGCCCAACACCCGTCCGCAGGCGCAGATAGCCGCGCCAGTCCGTAGCGTTGCGCCGCCGGTGTTCGAGGAGCCTGAAGAGCAGGAGGAGTTGCCTGTTCCGCCGCCTGCCCGCCCCAATGGCAAGACCGGCCGGCCGTTGCCTTCCATTGTCGCCCGTGCCGAGGCTGCCAAGAGCCGAACCGGTTCGGCTGCATTCGGCGCGCCGATCGGTGGTGCCGTTCGCGGCCCCGAACTGACGCCGCGCCGGGAGCTTGCAGCCCCTGCGCCGCGGCTTGACCCGGCACCGCGCGGTGGCCAGGCCGCGGCGGCGCGGCAGTTCGCTGCCGAGCCGGTTGCCCTGTTCGATGAGCCGCCCGTGGCCGCGGCCATGTCGGCGGTGCGTGAGGTGGAAGTCGAGCCGCAGCAGGCTGTCGATCCGCAGGATTCGATCGATCGGGCCATCGCAACCCTTGACCGGGAAGCGCGTGGTGAAACTGACGATGAGCCGGAAATCAACGGCGCATTCCATGAGGTGCCCGACCTCGAGGAAGACGAGGAGGCCGAGCCGCCGCGTAAGAACGGCTTCCCCAGCGGTATGTTGCGGGCCGATGCACCAGCGGTGCCGCTCGAGAACCGTCGCAACGGCAAGCCGGTAAAGCCCTCGGCCTTTGCCAAGAACGCTCGGCAGGTCGGGGCACGGCGTGAGCCGGAGCCGACCTTCCCTCGGGCGCGCGAAGAGAGCGATCGTCGGGGGCTGGGCGCCGTCACCGTCTTCCTGATCGTGTTCGTCGTTCTGCTGCTGGGCGCGGGTGGCGCTGGGTATTGGGCTTGGCGCGAGGGCTTTATCAACCTCGACCAGATGTTCGGGCGCGCGGCGCCGGTGGAACAGCAGGCGGCCGCAGCGCCGGCTGCACCCGCTGGCGGTACCGACGCGCCTGCCACGGGACCCGGCAACACCGATACTCCCGCTGAAGTGGCGCAGCCCGGGCCTGAACTGGCCGAAGACGACCGCCTGACCAGCGACAGTCCGGCCGTTGCCGAAACGCCAGCGCTGCCGCTCGCCCCTGCCACGCCTGAGCGGCTCGGTGCCGACACGCCTGCACCCGGCAGTGCAGAGGCTGCGGTTGCGGCGATCGACCCGGCGAACACCGTCGGTGGTCAGTCGCTATTGCTCGAGGCATCGGACAACGGCAAGACCGGCGCGGTTCCCTTCTCCGGCTCGATCGAATGGACCAAGGGCACCGACGAGATGGGCCTGCCGACGCTGATCGGCAAAGCCTCGATACCGGCGCGCAACCTGTCCGTCGACCTGCTGATCCGCAAGAATTCGGACACTAGCCTGCCGGCCAGTCACCTGATGGAAGTGAACTTCAAGGTGACCGACAGCTTTATCGGCGGCTCCATTGCCGGGCTTCCGGGTGTGCTGCTCAAGAACGAGGAACTCGTTCAGGGCACCCCGTTGGTCGGGGCCTCGGCCCGAGTTGTCGGAAACTCGTTCCTGTTTGCGCTCAGCGCTTCGCCCGAGGATATCAACGCCAACAGCACGTTGCTGACCTCGCGCAAGTACATGGATCTGGCGCTGATCTACGCTACGGGCAAGCGGGCTATCATCACGCTGGAAAAGGATCCGGCCGCCGTGGCGCTGTTCAGCGAGGTGGTCGGCGCCTGGAACGAGAGCAAGGCTGCGTCGGCGCAGTAGCAGCTTCCGCGTGACCAAGTGCGAGGCTCCGGAGGCAAGTCCGGGGCCTTTTTCTTGTTCAGTCCATTGCAAGTCGGCCCTCGTCGAGGCGATAGCGGCGGGCAGCCAGTGCCTCGATATCGTCGGCGTGATGGCTGACGAGAATGGTAATCCAGCGATGGCGCTCGGTCAGGCCGCGGACAAGCTCACGTACCGTGGTGCGCGTGCTGTCGTCGAGGGCTGAGAAGGGTTCGTCGAGCAGGAGGATAGGGCGGTCGCGCAGCAGGGTGCGGGCGAGCGCGACACGTTGCTTTTCGCCGCCGGACAGGGTTGCAGCGCGCTGTGCCTCGATGCCGGGCAGTCCAACTTCGATGAGGACGGATGCGATCCGCCGGGGGGCCTCTTCGCGCGGTGTGCCGCGAGGCATACCGAAGGCAAGGTTGCGCCCTGCACTCAGGTGATCGAAGAGGGTTTCCGACTGAAAGAGGATCGATATTGGTCGCTGCTCGGGCGGCAGGGGCAGCAGGTCAGTGCCGTTCAGCGTGAGAGTGCCGCTCGTCGGGGTGAGGAAGCCGGCGATGAGGTCGAGCAGGGTGGATTTGCCGGCGCCGCTCTGGCCGCTGACTGCCGTGATCTCGCCAGGTGCGGCGGTGAAACTCAACTCGTAGCGACGGGTGGCGCCGGGGTGAGTGAAGGTCAGCCGGTCAGCTTCGAGCATCGGTCAGTCTCCCGAAGAGCCGTGGCAGGAGGGTGAAGGCGGCGATGGTCAGAAGCAGCATGAGCGCCGCCAACGCGGCAGCGTCGTTGCTGCGATAGGCGCCGAGCGCGCGGTACATGGCGAGCGGCAGGGTGGTGAAGTTTTCGGTGCCGAACAGCGCGATGACGCCCAGATCGCCAAGGGAGAAGCAGAAGCTGAGGGCAACCACGACGCCGGCATCGCGGCCGATCAGCGGCCATTCGATATCACGGAACTGGCTCCAACTGCCCAGCCCGAGTGATCGGATCAGCTTGCCGCGGGTGCGGGCGATCGCCTCCAGCGGCGGCGCGAGGGTGGCGAGTGCGAAGGGGAGCGACAACAAGGCATTGGCGATGAGGACGACCACGGGGGCCGCAACTTCGGGGAGGATGCCGATGTCGCGGACAAGAAGGAAGGCGCCCAAAGACAGGACCACGGCGGGCACGGCAAGGTAGGCGTAGGCAGGGGCGCCAATGGCCGTGCGGGCAAGCCGGGACAAGGTGGCGGCGCGGGCCATGCCTATGGCGAGAGCGAGGAGCAGCGTGAGCGTCGCCGATCCGGCTCCGATGGCGAGGCTGGTGGCGACCGAGCGCCAGAAGCTCGGGCGCGACGCGAGGTCAGCGATGCCGGGGCCGATACCGTCGACGAGGATAGCGAGGAGCGGGAGGGCGAAGCCGACGATGCCCACCACGAGGATGGTCCATTGCAGGGGACGGACCCAGCCGGCATCGCGCCAGCGGGTGGGTTGCGAGCGGCCGGTGGCGGCGGAAACCGGGGCAAATGCCGCCGTGGCGACGATGATCGCGGAGCAGATGGCGATCTGGACGAGCGCGAGTTGCACCGCGCCGGCAAGGTCGAAGTCGAGCCGCACGGCGGCGTAGATCGCGACTTCCAGCGTTTGGTTGGCCGGACCGCCGCCGAGCAGAAGCACTATAGGGAAGCTGGTGAAGGCGAGGAGGAAAATGATTGCGCCGAGGCCGGGCAGGGTAGGGGCGAGCATCGGCCAATCGATGACGGTGAAGCGCTGAGTGGCCGAGAGGCCAAGGCTTTGGCCCATCTTGAGGCGCTGCTCGGGAATGGCGTCGAGACGGGCGAGGAGGATGCGGGCAGCGAAGGAGGCGTCCAGGATAACGTGTGCGGCGAGGATGCCGCCGAGGCCGAAGATGGGGACCTCGAGCGGGTGGCCGGTAAGAGCCAGGGCGGCTTCGTTGACCCAGCCTGCACGGCCCCACACTGCCAGCAGGCCGAAGGCGACGATGAGGCCCGGGGTGACGATGGCGGAGGCGAAAAGGCCGACGATCAGGTCGCGCCCCGGAAAGCGCAGGCGGTTCAAGGCCCAGGCGAGTGCGATGCCGACGGCGAGGGACAGAACGGTAGAGAGGGCGGCCTGTGTCGCCGTCATGCCTACGAGACGCGCGACGTCGACATTCGATCCCGCCGCGCCGGTGGCGGCGCGGAGGATCGAGGTGAGGGCGAAAACGACCAGGAGGGCGATGCCGAGGGAAAGTGCCGCCCCGGCTGCAAACCGGAGCGGCCGGCGCGGCAGGCTACTGGAGTGCGCCAAGGGCTTCGTCCACCCACGCCTTGATGTTGTCGGTGAGGGTAGCCTCGTCGACCGTCAGCACCTTTGACGGCGCGTCACCGAACTCCGGGGCCAAGGCATCGCCGATATCGAGGACCGGGTACATCCAGTTGGTCGTGGGGATGACGGTCTGGGCTTCCTCAGTCACCAGGTAAGCAAGGAACTGGCGCGCCAGCTCGGGCTGCTTGGCGGACTTCAGCACGCCGGCGACTTCGATTTGCGGGACGAAGCCCTCGGTAAAATCGGCGAAGGCGTACTTGTCGTCCTTTTCGGCGACGGCGTGGTAGGCGGGGGAGGTGGTATAGCTCAGCACCATGTCGGCCTGGCCGTCGAGGAACAGGCCGTAAGCCTCGGACCAGCCACGGGAAATGGTGAGGATGTGGGGCTTCAGGCCCTTCCAGATATCGGGCGCGCGATCGCCGTAGGCGGCGCGGATCCAGATGACGTTGCCGAGGCCGGGGGTGGAGGAGCGCGGGTCCTCGAGCACTACCTTGAAGCTCGGGGGCAGGGCGATCAGCTCTTCGAACGACCGGGGCGGGTTCGGCGTCTTCTCCTTGTTATAGACGAAGGCGAAGTAGCCGTAGTCAAAGGGCACGAAATCCGGGTCGGACCAGTCGATCGCGAGCTTGGGCAGGGTGAGGCCGTGAGCGTCGAAGAGACCGGTTTTCCGGGCTTCCGGGGCCGTCGCCGTGTCTAGGCCGATCACCATGTCAGCGGGGGATGCGGAGCCTTCGAGCTGCACCTTGCGCAGGGTGGAGATGGCGTCCTCGGAGGTGGTAAACTGCACCGTGCAACCGCAGGTCGCCTCGAAGCCGGTCTTCAGCGCGGGGCCGGGACCCCATTCGGCGGCGAAGCTGTCATAGGTGTAGACGGTGAGGACGGGCCTATCCTGCGCGAGGGCAGGCAATGCGACGGCGCAGAATGCTGCCGCCAACGCGAAGTGCTTGAACGACATAACGTTCCCTTCCGTTTGCGGCCATGTGGATTGAAGAGGAACTCAATGGTAGGAGGGCCGCGAGGCACCCCATTGCCATCTCAAACTCCCTCCGCCAGCATGACCTGGTTCAGGTTCAATGGGTAACTCTCAGCCACGTGTTCGTGGCACCCCAGCGAGACGGTCCACAGATAGCCAGAGTTGCCCTGCCGTGCAAGCGCGTGCCCCTCAGACGAACGTCGCGGTCTTCGATGACCTGCTGGTCATTGTCGGCGGCGGCAGCCTGGATGCCGAGCTGCTGCGCGAGCTCTACGCGTCGGGCGGCCGCATCGTGGGGGCCGATGGCGGGGCCGACCAGATCGTGGCGGCGGGGCTGAAGCCGGAGCTGATCATCGGCGTCTTCGATTCGCTGAAGAACCCGCACGCGTGGCTGGGAAAGACCCGGCTGATGCAGATCGCCGAGCAGGAGACGACTGACTTCGAGAAGGCGATCTACTCCACGCGGGCACCGGTCACCGTAGCGCTGGGGATGACCGGGAAGCGCTTCGATCACACGCTGGCGGCGCTCGATGCGCTGACGCGCTACGCCGAGCGGCGGAAGATTATCCTTGTGGATGAAGAGGATGTGGCGGTGGCGCTGACCACCAGCTTCAGCTTCGAGATCGAGCCGGGCGGGCGGGTGTCTATCCATCCGCTGGCGCCCATCAACTTCTGGCGGTCGGACGGGCTGAAGTACCCGCTCGATGCGGTCAAGCTGGCGCCGGGGGTGCGGACGGGAACCTCGAACGAGGCGCTGAGCGGGCCGTTTACGATCGTGCCGGAGGAGGGGATACATGCCCCCTACCTGCTCATCCTGTCGCGGCAGCACCTGGCGCCGCTGATCGGCAAACTGCTGCTGGAAAGCCGCTAGGACGGCGAAATTCTGCCACGGTGGGAGGCTTGGATGCGGCGCTTAAGATATTGGGGCGGCAAGTGAAAGTTCTATTGGCGGCGCTGGCGTTGAGCCTCGCCGGGGTATCGGCCAGCCAGGCCGAAGTGGTCTGTACGCTGGTGGTCGACGCCGAGAGCGGCGGGGTGCTGCTGCAGGAAGGGGGCGGCTGTGCGCGGCCCGCTGCGCCGGCTTCGACGTTCAAGGTGCCGCTGGCGCTTATGGGGTTCGATGCGGGGATACTGACGGCCGCGGACGCGCCGGCCTGGCCCTACCGGAAGGAGTATGGCGGCACGCGGCCCGAGGAGAAGGTGACGCTGACGCCGGCGGGGTGGCTGAGGGACTCGGTGCTCTGGTACTCGCGACAGGTGGTGCAGCGGCTCGGGGCGGCGCGCTTTGCTGGCTATGTAGCTGATTTCCAATATGGAAATGCCGACGTGTCGGGTGATGCCCGCAAGGATAACGGGATGACGCGGAGCTGGCTCAACTCATCGCTGCAGGTCAGCCCGGAGGAGCAGGTGGCGTTCCTGAGGCGGATGCTGGCGGGGGAACTGCCGGTGTCGGCGGCCGCTCGGGACGCGGTGGTGGGGATCATGCCGCGGTTCTCGGCCGGGCCGTGGGAGCTGGCGGGGAAGACCGGGACCTACTACGAGCGGAATGCCGACGGCAGCTACAACTCAAGGAAGCAGTGGGGCTGGTTCGTGGGCTGGGCCGAGCGGGACGGGGAGCGGCTTGTGTTCGCCTACCTGATCCGGGACCCCAAGAAAACGGCCGGGGCGGCGGGGCCGCGGGCGCGGGATGCGCTGCTGGCACGGTTCGCGAAATGGGGCGATGGGCAGATTGCCGGCCGGAGCGGCGCGTTCATCGACATGAACGCCAGCTGAACGCATTATGAATGAAGAGGGCGCCGCGGTTGAACGGCGCCCTCTTCATACTATTCAATGGCTTAGGCGCTTTCGCGCGACCTGTGTGCCGCTTTTTGGACCGCTTCCTGAACCTTTTCGAAGGCGCGAACCTCGATCTGACGGATGCGCTCGCGACTCACATTGTACTCCTGCGCCAGCTCTTCGAGGGTAGCCGGATCCTCGCGGAGGCGGCGGGCCTGGAAGATGGCCTTTTCGCGCTCGTTGAGGTCCTGCATCGCATTGGTCAGCAGGCCCATGCGCTCGGTGAACTCCTCGGACTCGCCCAGGGTCGTTTCCTGGTCGGGCGTGTCGTCTGCCAGCCAGTCCTGCCACTCGGAGGCGCCCTCGTCGGCGCGCATGGGCGCGTTCAGCGAGGCGTCGCCGGAAAGGCGCTGGTTCATGGAGACCACATCGGCCTCGGTGACGTTCAGCGTCGTGGCGATCTGCTTGATCTGGTCGGGATGCAGGTTGCCGTCATCGAGGGCGGCGATCTGCCCCTTGATCTTGCGCAGGTTGAAGAACAGGCGCTTCTGCGCTGCTGTGGTGCCGATCTTTACGAGGCTCCACGAGCGCAGCACGTATTCCTGGATGGCCGCACGAATCCACCACATGGCATAGGTCGCCAGGCGAAAGCCCTTTTCGGGTTCGAAGCGCTTGACCGCGTGCATCAGGCCGACATTGCCCTCGGAAATGACTTCCGAGATCGGCAGGCCATAGCCGCGATAGCCCATGGCGATCTTGGCGACGAGACGCAGGTGTGACGTGATCAGGCGCTGGGCGGCGCCGGGGTCGGCGTGCTCCTTGTAGCGCTTGGCGAGCATGAATTCTTCATCCGGTTCCAGCATCGGGAACTTGCGGATTTCCTGGAGATAGCGGCTGAGGCCGCCTTCGGTCGACAGGATAGGCAGATTGGACTGGGCCATGACGCACCCTCTTCTTTCCCCCGCGAACGGGCAGATAGCGACCTCCATCCATGGCGGCATGGAGCTCGCGCGTCGTGAATATATAGGTCAAATTTCGGCGTTGATAAGACCCACCCTGGATGCCTAACGACATCCCGGCGCGATGGTTCCCGTCAGCCTCGTCTAGCGTGCATACGCCAGATCAAAAGACTCCAGGGCCGCCTGAAGTTCCACCAGATCGTTGGGCAAATCGGCTTCGAAGAACAGCTCTTCGCCGGTGGTGGGGTGCTCGAAACCGAGTTCGGCGGCATGCAGCGCCTGCCTGCCCAGCGCCAGAACCGCGGATTTCGGGGCTTCGGGGAGCCGGTTGACCTTGGTGACGAAGCCAGTCGCGTAGACCGGGTCGGCCACCAGCGGATGGCCGATATAGGCCATGTGCACGCGGATTTGATGGGTCCGGCCCGTCTCCAGCTCGCAGCGGATGCGGGTAATGTCCCAGCCGTCGCCGCCAAAGCGCTGCTCGACCGCATAGTGGGTGATCGCCTCGCGGCCATCCTTGCGCACGGCTTGCTTGAGGCGGGCATTGGCATCGCGGCCGAGCGGCGCATCGACGGCGCCGCGCCCCTGTTCGGTGCGGCCCCAGGCCCAGGCCATATAGGCCCGATGCAGCGGTCCGGTGCGGCCATGGTCGGCGAACTGGGCGGCAAGGTGCCGCTGCGCCTGCTCGGTCTTGGCCGCCACC
>JAEYTN010000416.1 GCA_023433985.1 Pseudomonadota bacterium
GAACTCGCGCAGGTGCTTTTCGAGCCACTGCGTGGTTTCGGCGTCGAGGTGGTTGGTCGGCTCGTCGAGCAGCAGCAGGTCGGGCTGGCTGAGCAGCAGGGCGCAGAGCGCGACGCGGCGCTTCTCACCGCCCGAGAGGTTGGTGACGTCGGCATCGCCCGGGGGGCAACCCAGCGCGACCATGGCGACCTCGACCTGCGATTCGAGATCCCAAAGGTTCTGGGAATCGATGATGTCCTGGAGCTTGGTCGCCTCGTCGGCGGTCTCGTCGGAATACTCCATCATCAACTCGTTGTAGCGGTCGAGGATGGCCTTCTTTTCCTTGACGCCGGTCATGACGTTGCCGAGCACGTCGAGTTGCTCGTCGAGCTGCGGCTCCTGCGGGAGGTAGCCGATGCGGGCGCCATCGGCGGCCCAGGCCTCGCCGGTGAAATCGCTGTCGATGCCGGCCATGATGCGCAGCAGCGTCGATTTACCCGAGCCGTTGGGGCCCAGCACGCCGATCTTGGCGTCCGGGTAGAAGCTCAGGTGAATGTTGTCGAGGACCTTCTTGCCATTCGAATAGGCCTTGGTCATCCCGTGCATGTGATAAATGAACTGGCGCGCCATGAGGCACTGCTCCCCGATCGAGGTGTGGTGAAATTGGCGCTCTATCTAGGGGATAGGTGCGCAAGGGGCAACCCGCCGAGGCGGGGCGCTTTGGCGCGCCCCCTGCCCTCAGGCCACCGGCCAGACGAGCTGTAGCAGCGGCACCGAGATCAGCACGACCAGGATCGAGAGAGGCAGGCCGAGGCGCCAGTAGTCGCCGAAGCGGTAGCCGCCTGGGCCCATGACCAGGGTGTTGCACTGGTGGCCGATGGGGGTGAGGAAATCGCTGCCGGCGCCGATGGCCACAGCCATGAGGAAGGCTTCGGGGCGAAGGCCGAGGTCGCTGGCGAAGGTGGCCGCGATGGGGGCCATGACCAGCACGGTGGCGGCGTTGTTGAGGAACGGGGTGACGGCCATGGCGGCGACCATGATGAGGGCGAGGGCGGCCCAGGGCGGCAGGCCGAGCGCAACCTGCGACAGGCCGGCGGCGATGAGATCGGTCGCGCCGGTGGCGCGGAGCGAATCCGAGACCGGGATCAGCGCGGCGAGCATAATCAGGATGGGGCCATCGAGCTGGCGGTAGATGTCGCGCAGCGGCAGCGCGCCGGTGGCGACGATCAGCACCGCGGCGGCGAAGAAGGCGACCGTGACGGGGACCCAGCCGAGCGCGGTCACCCCCATGGCGACGGCGAGGATGGCGATGGGGGTGAGGCGGTCACGCACCGACCCCAGCTGCAGGTTGCGCTCGGCGAGCGGCAGGAGATCGAGCTCGCGCAGGTGCTCGCCGATGCCGTGACGGCTGCCGCGGACGAGGACGACATCGCCTGCCTCGATGCGGATATCGCGCAGCCGCTCGGAGAAGCGACGCTCGCGGCGGGACAGGGCAAGGAGGTTGAGGCCGGTGCGCTCGAACAGCGAATAATCGCGCGCGGTGCTGCCGATGAGCGGCGAGGCGGGGCCGATGATGGCCTCGACAGTGGTGAGGTCGCGCGTTGCCGGCTCGCGGTCCGACAGGGAGAGGCCGCCCTGCTCCACCAAGCGATCGAGCGCCTCGGGCTCGCCCTCGATGATCAGGCGATCGCCCTGGCGCAGCGTGGCATCTGGGAAGGGGATGCGGCGGGTGCCCTTCTGGGAGAGGATGGAGGTGACCATGGCGCGGCCGGTGCCGAGCTTCTGCAGATCGCCGACGGTCTTGTCGATGATGGCGGCGCCCTCTCCCACCACAGCCTCGGTCTGTAGTTCTTGATCTCGACCGCTTCGCCGACGGCGAGGCCCTCGCGCTTGCGGACCGGCAGCAGCCAGTAGAACAGGGCGAGAAAGACGATGCCGGCGAGGGTGAGCGGCAGCCCGACGGCGGTGAAATCGAACATCCCGAAACTCTCGCCGGTGAGATCCTGCCGTACGCGGGAGACGATGATGTTGGGCGAGGTGCCGATCTGGGTGATGAGGCCGCCGAGCAGGGCCGCGAAGCTCATCGGCATCAGGAACATCGAAGGCGAGATGCTGGAGCGCCGGGCCATCTGGAAGGCGATGGGAATCATGATGGCGAGCGCGCCGATATTCTTGACGAAGGCTGAGAGCAGCCCGACCACGGTGACAAGGATGAGGAGCTGAACACGAGGACCGGTGATGTTGGGTGCGAGGCGGCCGAGCGCCGCCTCCATGACGCCGGAGCGGGACACTGCGCCGCTCACCACCAGCGCCGAACCGACGATGATGACGATATCGTCGGAGAAACCGGAGAAGGCCTCGGCGGCGGGGACAACCCCCGCGGCGACCGCCACGAGCAGCGCACCGGCGGCGACGAGGTCGTAGCGCACCCTGCCCCACATGAAGGCCAGCATCATCACCGCGATGATGGCGAACGAGAGTATCTGGGGGACGGTCATGAGGGGCCTCCTCGCGGTCTAACGCGGGTAGCGGCAACCGGCTCGCAGCGCAAAAAGAAATATCGGCGCGGGAACCGGAAGTCCGGTGCTAGCCAAGTCAATGCATTATCGTTAATACGATAGTCAGCAGGGATTTGGGAGGACGGGTATGGCGGCCGAGGTGAAGTTTGCGCGGCGGGGACGGCAGTTGGGGCCGGGACAGCGGTCGGAGTTGACGGTGATCAATGTCGATGGCAGCGGGCGGCGGGTGGTGTTCACGGCCGACGAGATCATCGAGGCGCCGAACTGGACACCGGACGGCAAGTGGCTGGTGTTCAATGCCGGGGGCGAGCTGTGGCGGATTTCGCCGGACGGTTCTGTCGGGCCGGAGAAGATCGATACGGGGCACCTGCGCGACCTCAACAACGACCACGTGCTCTCGCCCGACGGCAAGCTGATCTATGTGAGCTCGGACGACAGCCACCTCTATGTGCTGCCGATCGAGGGCGGGACGCCGAAGCGGGTTTCGAACGAGCATCCGCACCGGCACCACTACTACCTGCACGGCATTTCGCCGGATGCGAAGACGCTGGTCTACACCGGCGTGAACGCGGTGGGCGAGAACAAGTGGGGCCGGGTCAATATCTGGACCATTCCGGTGGCGGGAGGGCCGGACACGGCACTGACGGACGTGAGCGTGCCCAATGACGGGGCGGAGTATTCGCCTGACGGGCAGTGGATCTGGTTCAACTCCGAGCAGGGCTCGCCGGGGCAGGCGCAGATCTTCAAGATGCGCGGGGACGGATCGGAGCTCACCCAGATGACCTTCGACGAGCGGGTGAACTGGTTCCCGCACTTTTCGCGCGACGGGCAATCGATCGTGTACCTGAGCTACCCGCCGGGTACGCAGGGGCATCCGGCGGACAAGGCCGTGATCCTGAGGTTCATGCGGCCGGACGGGACGGGGATGCGGGACGTGGTCAGCTTCTTCGGCGGCCAGGGGACGATCAACGTCAACTCGTGGTCGCCGGACAACCGGCAGTTCGGGTACGTGGCGTATCCGGTGGGGAACTAGCCCTCCGCGGGACGGCCCCTACCCGCCCCTCTTGGGAAGGGAGGCTGGGAGCGGCCGTCCGCCCGAGGCTCAGAACTCGAGCGGGGCGTTGTCGACGACTTCCTTCATGACGAAGAAGGTGCGGGTCTGGCGGACGCCGGGGAGCGCGATCAACTGGGTGCCGTGCAGGCGGTTGAAGCCGGTGATGTCGCGGACGCGGATCTTGAGGAAGTAGTCGAAATCGCCGGCCACCAGGTGGCAGTCGATGACGAATCTCAGCTTGCGGACCGCCGCTTCGAACGTGGCGAAGCTCTCGGGCGTGGAGCGGTCGAGCACGACGCCGACGATGACCAGAGTACCGAGTTCGAGCTTTTGCGGATCGAGTTCGGCGCGGAAGGCGGTGACGTAGCCGGCCTCGACGAGGCGCTGCGTGCGGCGGTGGCAGGTGGCGGCGGAGACGCCGACCTTGGCCGCGAGCTCGGCATTGGAGATGCGCGCGTCCTTCTGCAGCAGGCGGAGCATCCGGAGGTCGATACGATCGAGGGCGGCGGAAGGTTCTTCCTCTTGGTCGGGCATTGCTTGCGGCTTCTCTCGCGAGTGCGGACTTTTCGTCCACTTCCATAGCGCAAGGCTGCTGCAATCTGAAAGCACCTTCGGTGGGAGCGGTGCTAGCCTTGGCGATCATTGCACGGGGGTTGTCATGCTCGAGAAATTTGCCCGCTATCCGCTCACCTTTGGACCGACGCCGATCGAGAAGCTCGAGCGGCTGACGGCGCACCTGGGCGGCAGGGTCCAGATCTACGCCAAGCGCGAAGACTGCAACTCAGGGCTGGCATTCGGCGGCAACAAGCTGCGAAAGCTCGAATACATCGTGCCCGATGCCATCGCGTCGGGGGCGGATACGCTGGTGTCCATCGGAGGCGTGCAATCGAACCACACGCGCATGGTGGCGGCGGTGGCGGCCAAGATCGGCTTCAAGTGCCGGCTGGTGCAGGAGGCATGGGTGCCGCACGAGGACGCGGTGTACGACCGCGTCGGCAACATCATGCTGAGCCGGATCATGGGCGCAGACGTGCATCTGGTCGACGACGGGTTCGACATCGGCATCCGCGACAGCTGGAAGAATGCCATCGCCGAGGTGGAGGCAGCGGGCGGCAAGCCATACCCGATCCCCGCCGGCGCATCGGTGCACAAGTTCGGCGGGCTCGGCTATGTCGGCTTTGCCGAGGAGGTGCGGGCGCAGGAAGCGGAGCTTGGCACTCGGTTCGACTACATCGTGGTCTGCACGGTGACGGGCTCGACCCATGCCGGAATGCTGGTGGGGTTCGCCGCCGACGGGCGGGCGCAGCAGGTGATCGGCATCGATGCGTCCTGCACGCCGGCGCAGACGCGGGCACAGGTGCTGTCAATCGCCCAGCACACGGCTGAACTGGTGGAACTGGGTCGCCCGATCACCGAGGCGGACGTGGTGCTGAACGAGGACTACGCGTACCCCGTGTACGGCGTGCCCTCGGAGGAGACCAAGGAGGCGATCCGGCTGGTGGGGCGGCTCGAAGGGATGATCACCGACCCGGTATACGAGGGCAAATCCATGCAGGGGATGATCGACCTGGTGCAGAAGGGCTTCTTCCCAGAGGGCTCAAGGGTGCTCTACGCCCACCTGGGCGGCGCGCCGGCGCTCAACGGGTATGGGTACGCATTCCGGAACGGGTGAGAGCAGGACGACCGCGACCGGCCCCACTCCACCACCTTCGGGTGGATCCCCTCCCCCGCCACGCGGGGGAGGATATGTGCAGTCCACCTGTTGGCCTACTGGCCGATGCCTTCGTCGAGGAGCCATTTGTTGATAGGCCAGCAGTTTCGGTAGTGCTCGACGCAGAGGCCGGTCAGGCCCGCGGTGCGGGCGGTGTCGAGGGGCAGCTCGAGCGAGGTGTAGAGGCCTTCGTAGAGCAGGTATTCGCTGCGGTCCTCGTCCGTGGTGAAGCCCTTGGGCAGGCGTTTCCGTGTCTTGCCGCCGATTTCGTAGGGACCGGCGGACCTGACCGCCTCGACGGCGGTGAGGAGGGCCTTGCCGGAGCGGGGATGGATGACGGACTGGCGGAACTCGTCGAGCGCTTCGCCCTGGAAGCCGTACATGCCGACGCCGATGTAGACGCCGGTCGGCTCGATGCTGAACCAGAAGCCCGGCTTGTCCCAGGCCTTGCGGTCGCCGTGCCAGAACCAGATGCCGAGGTGCTGCTTGTAGGGCCGCTTGTCCTTGGAGAAGCGGATGTCGCGGTTCACGCGGCCGATGGAGCCGTTGACCCTGGGGTCGAACTGCACCGCGGGCGAAATTGTGCGCAGCTTCGGCCCCATTTCGGCGACGAAGGCCTTGCCCGCCTCGACATAGCCCTTGTCGTAGAGCGCGCGGTTGGCCTCGAACCAGGCCTTGTCGTTGTGGGCGCCGATGCCCTCGATGAAGGCGAAGGTCTCGGCAGGGAAGGTGAATCCGGACATGGGACTAGCGCGAAGGGCTGAGGCGGTGAATCAACGTTCGATCCACACCGGGACCGATTTGAAAGCGGGCGTGTGGGAGCGGGGATCGACGGCGGTGCCACAGAGCACGTTGGCCTCGGGGTAGTAGGCAAGCGCCGAGCCGCGCGGCAGGTCGAAAGTGGTGGCGGTGCCCTGCATCCGACCATGGTCCGACGCAAGGGTGACGCGGGCGCCGTCAGTGAGGCCGAACTCGGCCATGTCGTCGCGGTTGAGGAAGATGGCATCGCGCCCGGCCTTGAGGCGGTAGCTGTCGTGCTCCTCGTAGATGATGGTGTTGAACTGGCCCTCGGAGCGCACCGTGGCAAGCGTCAGGCGGGTCCAGGGCAGCGGCGTGGGCGTGACGACGAAGTGCGCCTTCTTGTCCGCCGTGCCGAACTCGGGAGCGTGGAGCACCCGGTGCTTGATGTGGAACTCGCGCTTCGCCACGTCGATATCGGCCAGTTGTTCGAGGCCGGGGACGATCCTGGCGATGGCCTCGCGCACCTTGCTGTGCTGCTTGAAAGCGGCGAAATCGATCGGGCAGTCGGGGACGAGATGGGCGGCGAGGTCGCACAGAATGACGGTTTCGGGGCGGACGTTGTCGAGCCGCCTGATGCCGCCATCGGAGAGGCGGACGTAGTTGAACATCGACTCCTGGGTCGTGGGTGACCATTCCTCGTCGCGGGCGGTGACGGGGAGGACCAGCACCTCGCCGTCGCCGAGACCGTGGACGTGGCCGCGGTTGAGTGTGGTGGTGAGGAAG
>JAEYTN010000559.1 GCA_023433985.1 Pseudomonadota bacterium
GGTCCATGATGCCGCCGTCGTTGACGAGGTCGTCGGTCACCGACTGGATGAAGCAGGCATGCGGCTGGGGATGCTCGTACGCCGACTCCGACTGCACGAGCTTGTGGGTGAAGGGGTCGACGTAGAAGTGGCCCTGGCCGGGGCCGTCGATGCCGTAGGCCCAGTGCAGGCCCGTGTTGAACCACTGCGGGGAGTTGGGCGCCACCTTCTGCGTCGCCAGCATGAAGCAGAGCTCGTCGAAGAAGGCCCGCGCGTCCTCCTCGGTGTCGAAGTACTTGCCCTTCCAGCCCCAGTAGGTCCAGGTGCCGGCGAGCCGCTCGAACACCTGGCGGCTGTCGGTCTCGGAGCCATAGCGCTCAGCCTCGGGGAGCTTGCTGAGGGCCTTGTCGTCGGGGACCGAGCGCCAGAGCCAGGAGGGAACGGCGTTCTCTTCGACGCGCTTCAGGACTTTCGCGACGCCGGCCTTGCGAAAATATTTCTGCGCCAGGATGTCGGCCGCGACCTGCGACCAGGTGGAGGGGACCTGGATGTTCTCCAGCTTGAAGACCGTCGAGCCGTCGGGGTTACGAATCTCGCTCGTCACCGAGTGGAAGGTGATGCCCGCATAGGCGCTCTCGTTGGCTTTGGTGTACCGGCGTTCGATGCGCATTCGCTATAAAATCCCCAAAATCAGCGGACGGCGATGCCCGCGAGCCGCCAAGGACGGCCTCTGCCTCATGTTCTGACGCTGTTGTACGCAGCCGCCGCGGCGGCGATACGAGCCCCGTTGGAACCTCCGCCGGTCAACAGCCGGCGGTTTGTCCCGAAACGCTGCCGCGCCATCCGGGAGGAGAAGCGCAACCCGCAAATGGTTGCCGTGGAGCTTCGAGTCGGTCAACTGCGCGCCTCTCGACACAGACACAAGCTGTAGTGGCGACGGCGTCCGGGAGCGCCTAAATCCAGTATCTCATATGTGGATTGCGGGGAAAAGTTCCAACCGCGATTCGTGAATTCGGACGCCTAATTTTGCTTCAATCGTGGTTCCGCAGCGCTGTCGGAAACGCCGCTAAACCCCGGCGAATCCGCCACTCTTTCGCCATCTTCGGACATCGCTTGAAGGTGAAGGAAAGGGCTCAAGCGAGGGGCGGATTTCCGTGGGAATCCTGTCAAGCGCATTATTTCCTTCACATTTCCGCCCCCATACGCAGCGTCCCTGTGGATGAAGGGGCACAACATGTAGCGGGCCATGCGGCGCCGCGTTTGTGCTAGGCGCTGACCGCCCGAACATGCTAGAGGCTAGCCACCGGCGGGCCTCCCAACGTCCCGCCCGCTCAGAGCTTTTGGACGAGACGGCATGGCACGCGAGGCGCGCGAAAACTTCAGCTGGAAGGACTTCCTTCTCGAGATCCTCACCTGGTGGCGCGGCAACACCTGGGGCACCCGGCTGTGGGTCGCGACGCAGGGCGAATACGTGGGCACCGACGAGCGCGGCAACCGCTACTACCGCTCGCGCCCCGGCGCCAAGCCCGGGCCGAACGGTTTCGAGCGCCGCATGGTGATCTATGCCGGCGGCTACGCCGAGGCATCCGAGATTCCGCCCGGCTGGCACGGCTGGATGCACTACCGCACCAACGTGGCGCCGTCCGAGACCGAGTACCGCCCGCGCGAGTGGCAGAAGCCGCACGAGCCCAATCTCACCGGCACGCCGCTCGCCTACCGGCCGGACGGCTCGCTGCTCAACAAGGGCGAGCGCCCGCGCGTTACCGGCGACTACGACGCCTGGTCGCCCGAATAGGGGTTTGGCGGCTCCGATGCTCCTGAGGCTGCTCCGCACGGGCGCGCTGGCGCTTTGCCTTCTGGCGTCGCCCGCGCTGGCGGACACCATTGCCAATCCGGTCGCCCGCTTCTCCGGGCTCGACAAGATCACCGGCCGCATTACCAATTTCGACGTTTACATCAACGAGACGGTGCAGTTCGGCGCGCTGCAGATCACGCCGCGCGCCTGCTACACGCGGCCGCCCACCGAGACGCAGCGCACCAGCGTGTTCGTCGAGGTCGACCAGGTGAGCCTGCGCGGCTCGGTGGAGCGGATCTTCACCGGTTGGATGTTCGCTGATTCCCCGGCGCTCAATGCCATTGACCACGCGGTGTACGACATCTGGCTGATCGACTGTAAGCAGAGCTCGGATGTGCCGCCGCCCGATGCGCCCGCCGCCGCGCCGGGCGATGCTCCGGCCGCACCAGCGCCGGTCGAACCGCCCGCCGAGGGCGAGGTCGAGGACCGGGGGTAGGGGCGCCCCCGCTTCTTTTGTGCCGTTAACTGGGCGGAGCTTGCGCTCGCCCCTCCGCCAGTTCCGCTGGTCCCCACTCCCGCTTCGTGGCGGAGAAGGCAACCCTCGCTTGACGAGTTCGCCCAATATGTATTTAACAATCGTGTTATTTAATACGAACGTCAAATGAGCCCCGATCCTCTCTCCATCACCTTCTCCGCCCTGGCTGATCCGACGCGGCGCGCCATCCTGCAGCGGCTGTCGCATGGTGAGGCGTCGGTAAGCGAGCTGACTGAGCCGTTCGACATTTCCATGCCGGCGATCTCGCGGCACCTGAAGGTGCTTGAGCAGGCGGGGCTGGTGGTCCGGACGCGGAACGCGCAGTGGCGACCGGTGCAGCTCAACGCGGCGCCCCTCGCCGACGTGGCGGGCTGGGTGGAGGGTTACCGGCGGCACTGGGACAAGCAGTTCGACCGCATGGATGCCTATCTTGCCGAGCTGCAGAAAGGGGACCCCGGTGCGAAGCAGTGAGGCGACGCCGGAGCAGCAGGCGCTGGTGCTCGAGATCGACCGGGTCTTCGATGCGCCGCGCGAGTTGGTCTGGCGGCTGTGGCGCGACCCCGAGCACATGATCCGCTGGCACGGGCCGGAAGGCTACGCGCTGCTGGAGTGCGACCTCGATTTCCGGGTTGGCGGAAAGTGGCGGCGTTGCATGAGCAACGGCCCGGGCCACAGGCACTTCATCCACGGCGAGTATCTCGAAATCGAGGAACCGAGCCGGCTGAGCTTCACCTACATCAACGAGTACGACGGGTTCGAAACTGTCGTGGCCATGGATTTCCTCGAGGCGCCGGGCGGGCGGACTCGCATGTTGTTCCGCCAGACGCCGTTCGTCAGCGCCGAGGAGCGCGATGGGCACGGCTGGGGCTGGCGCAGCGGCTTCGATTGTTTCGCTGCATACCTCGCCCGCCTTGCGGGAACCGATGGCGGCCCGCAGGGGCGGCCGCGTAGCGACCTGCTGGCGGAAGGAACACTGGGAGGACAGTGATGGCGACGAAGACGACGGCGACCATACCCGAGCCGAGTGTGGTGGAGCGGGCAGCGCAACCATACGTCGCGATCTGCCGGCAGGTGGACATCCCTTTCGGCGGCGTCGCCACCAAGACCATGAAAGCGGTGCGGCGAGCGATCAAAGCGCAGGGAATTCAAGGCACTGGTGCAGCTATCTTCAAGTACAACATCGTTGTGATGCCGGCCCTCGAGATCGAGTTCGGCTTCGAGACGGAGACGCTGCAGCGGACGAGCGGCGAACTGATGGCCGGCACGCTGCCGGCCGGGCGCTATGCGGAACTCACCTTCTTCGGGCCCTACAGGCACCTCTACAAGGTAAACGGCGCGCTGATCGACTGGTCACGAGCCAGGGGACTGGAGTTCGATATGCACACCGAGCCCGATGGCGACCATTTTGCCTCGCGGGTTGAGTTCTATTCCAACGGGCCTGACGACGAGCCCGATCCGAACAAGCTGAAGACCGTCGTTTCGATCCGCCTCAGGGACTGACGCCATGCTGCTTCGGGACAGGACGGTTATCGTCTACGGCGGCTCGGGTGCAGCGGGCGGTGCGGTCGCCAGGGCCTTCGCCCGCGAGGGGGCGCGTGTGTTTCTCGCTGCACGCAACCGCGAGCGGCTCGAGGCGGTGGCGAGCGAGATCGTTGCGGCGGGCGGCCAGGCCGAGGTGGCGCCGGTCGATGCGACGGACCGCGAGGCTGTGGAGGCGCACCTTGCCGGCATTGTCGACCGGGTGGGGCCGGTGAAGGTGATGTTCAACGCCTGTGGCTGGGCCGATACGCAGGGCGCGGTGCTGACCGAGATGCCGTTCGAGCGGTTCCATGACGTCGTGGAGGTGGCGCTGCGCAACTGGTTCGTCACCGGCACGACGATGGCGCGGCACATGGCTGCGAACGGGGGCGGAGCCATCGTCGGCATCACGGCGAATGCCGGGCGCGAGGCTTACTCGCATGTCGGCGGGTTCGGTGTCGCCTGCGCAGCCGTCGAGCACTACCTGCGGCAGCTGGCGGTCGAGAACGGACCGGCTCAGGTCCGCGTGACCTGGGTGCGGTCGCCCGGCTCGCCCGATGCCCCGGGGGTACGCCAGGCCTGGCAGCTGCGCGCCGAGGAACGGGGCATGACCTGGGACGAGGTGGCGCGCGAGTTCTGCAAGGACACCCCGCTGCGGCGCGTGACGCACCTGGCACAGGTCGCGGATGCCGCTGTGCTGCTCGCCTCGGACCTTGCTGCCGGGATGACCATGACGATGGCAAACGCGACCGGCGGGGCGCTGCTCGACTAGAGCTGCCCCTCGATGGCCTGCTTTTCCACGATCGACCAGACCTCGGCGATGCGGCCATCGGCGTAGCGGTAGAAGACGTTCTCGGTGAACTGCACGCGGCGGCCATTCACAGGCAGACCCAGGAACTCGCCCCTGGGCGTGCAGTCGAAGTCGAGGCGGGCCGCAACCATTTCGCTCTCGGCAACCAGCAGCCCGATCTCGAAATGGAGGTCGGGAATATCCTGCACATTCTCCTCCAGCATGGCGCGGTAGCCGGGGAGGCCGAAGGCGCGGCCATTGTGCCGTACGTTATCCGCCACGTACGCGCCGAGGCGGTTCCAGTCGCGGGCGTTGAGGCAGGCGATGTAGCTGCGGTAGCGGTCCCGGACGTCGCTCATGGCGCAGGCTGGCCGTCGATGGCGAAGTAGTCGGCCTGGTGGCGCAACGCCTCGGCGAGACGGACTTCGTAGTCCTCACGCGGAATCTCGATGCCGCCGAAGGTCTTGAGGTGATCGGTGACGAACTGCGTGTCGAGCAGCCGGTAGCCGCCCGCCCTGAGGCGGAACAGCAGGTTCGCCATGGCGATCTTGGAGCAATCGGTCTTGCGATGGAACATCGATTCCCCGAAGAACGCCGCCCCCAGCGAGACGCCGTACAGCCCTCCCACCAGCGCCGGCCCATCCCAAACCTCCACCGTGTGTACCAGCCCCCGATCGAACAGGGCGCCGTAGAGCCGCCGGATTTCGGCGTTGATCCAGGTCGTGTCGCGATCGACGCCGGCCGTGGCGCAGCCTTCGATAACGGCGCCGAAATCGGTATCGACCTTCACCTGGTAGGGGTGGGTGCGCAGCGTCTTCCCGAGGGTACGGCTGATGTGGAAATCGTCCAGAGGGATGATGCCGCGCTGCTGCGGGCTGACCCAGAACAGGTCGGGCGAGCCCGCATCCTCCGCCATCGGGAAGATGCCGGCCTGGTAGGCGCGGACAATCAGCTCCGGCGTGAGTTCGATGGCGAAGGGATCGGTTTTCCGCGACATGGGGTCAATATGTGCCCCGGGACCGGCCGCGGCAATGCGCATGTCCGTGAGCCATGTTGCCGCTCGGGAGGACCGCCCGCAGCAGGAGGGCGATGGGCGGCGCGAACGCCGCCTGCCTCAGTGCTTGTCGACCTTGAGGTACTTTTCCAGCCAGTGGATGTCGTAGTCGGCTGCGATGATATCCGGTTCCCGGTTCAGGCGACCGAACAGCGGCAGGGTGGTCTTGATGCCGTCGACCACGAACTCGTCGACGGCGCGGCCGAGGCGTTGCAGGCACTCGGCGCGGGTGCGGCCGTAGACGATCAGCTTGCCGATCAGCGAGTCGTAATAGGGCGGGATCGAGTAGCCCTGGTACACGGCGGAGTCGATGCGAACTCCGACGCCGCCGGCCGGGTGGTAGAAGCTGATCTTGCCCGGCGAAGGGGCGAAGGTCTGCGGATCCTCGGCGTTGATGCGGACCTCGATGGCGTGGCCGTTGAACTGGATTTCCTCCTGCCGGAGGCTCAGCTTCTCGCCGGAGGCCACGCGAATCTGCTCGTAGACGATGTCGACGCCGGTGATGCGCTCGGTGACCGGGTGCTCCACCTGCAGGCGGGTGTTCATCTCGATGAAGTAGAACTCGCCGTTCTCGTACAGGAACTCGATCGTCCCTGCGCCCGAGTACTTGAGCTTGCGCATGGCCGCGGCGCAGATCTCGCCGATCTCCAGCTGCTTCTCCATCGGCACGGTGGGGGCAGGGGCCTCCTCCCATACCTTCTGATGGCGACGCTGCAAGGAGCAGTCGCGGGTGCCGAGGTGCACTGCGTTGCCCTGGCCGTCGCCCATGACCTGCACTTCGATGTGCCGGGGCTTGCCCAGGTACTTTTCCATGTAGACCGAGTCGTTGCCGAACGCGGCCTTGGCCTCGGAACGGGCCGTGGACCAGGCGACGAGGAGGTCGGCCTCCGTGAGCGCCACCTTCATGCCACGCCCACCGCCGCCGGCAGTGGCCTTGATCAGTACCGGGTAGCCGATTTCAGCCGCCGTGCGCTTGGCGTCGTCCTCGGTGGCGACTTCGCCGGCCGATCCGGGGACCACCGGGATGCCCAGCTCCACCGCCGTCTTCTTGGCAGTGATCTTGTCGCCCATGATCTCGATATGGTGCGACGAGGGGCCGATGAAGGTGATCTTGTGCTCGGAGAGGATGCGGGCGAAGCGCGCGTTCTCCGACAGGAAGCCATAGCCCGGATGCACGGCGTCGGCGCCGGTGATCTCGCAGGCGGCCATGATCGAGGGGATGTTCAGGTAGCTGTCCTTGGCGGGCGGCGGGCCGATGCAGACGCTCTCGTCGGCGAGGCGCACGTGCATGGCGTTGGAGTCGGCCGTCGAGTGGATAGCCACCGTCGAGATGCCGAGCTCCTTGCAGGCCCTGAGGATGCGGAGCGCGATCTCGCCGCGGTTGGCGATGAGGACCTTCTGGAACATGGGTCCCGCCTTACTCGATGACGACGAGCGGCTGGCCGTACTCGACCGGGGAGGCGTCCTCTACCAGCACCCGGGTAACGGTGCCGGAGCGGTGCGCAGGAATCTGGTTCATCGTCTTCATCGCCTCGACGATAAGCACCGTCTGGCCTTCCGAAACGCGGGTGCCCACGGGCGCGAAGGCCGGCTTGCCGGGCTCGGGCGAGAGATAGGCAGTGCCCACCATCGGCGAGGTCAGCGTGCCGGGATTGGACGACAGGTCCTCGTGCGGCGGGGCGGCGGCGCTGACCGAACCCGCCGGAACGGTCGGGGGCTGCGGCGGCACCGGGACGGCCGGGGCAGGTGCATATTGCGGCACCTGCACATGCTGCACCGCCTGCGCGGCGTAGGTGCGGGTGACACGCACACGCAGGTCCTCCCGCTCGATCTCGATCTCGGCGAGGTTCTGCTCGTTGAGGAGCTTGGCGATGGCCTCGATCAGGTCCTGATCGGAATTGGAAGACGCCTTGGTCATGCGGGGAAGCCTCTTATAGTTTTTCGGCCAGTGCGTGGAGGGCCAGCTTATAGCCGGTGGCGCCAAGCCCGCAAATCACCCCCAGCGCCACCGGCGAGACATAGGAGTGATGGCGAAACGGCTCGCGCGTGTAGATGTTGCTCAGATGCACTTCGACCACCGGCAGGCTGACGGCGCGGAAGGCGTCGTGGATGGCGATCGAGGTGTGCGAGTAGGCGCGGGGATTGATGACGATGGCGTCGTAGCTGCCCAGCGCCTGCTGGATCCAGGTGACCAGCTCGCCCTCGATGTTGGACTGCCGGCAGGTAACGTCGAGCCCGAGCCTGTTGCCCTCGTCGACTGCCAGCTTCTCGATGTCGGCGAGCGTCTGCGACCCATAGGTCTGGGGCTCGCGCGTGCCGAGCATGTTGAGATTGGGTCCGTTGAGGACGAGGACACGTTTGGCCATGGTTCCGCCTTGTGCACCTGCCTCCCGGCGGGACGCAAGCGCGGCGCGGAATAATGCACGAAAAAGGGCGGAAGTGGGGCTGACGGCCAGCTAAGGCGCGCCGGCACGTCAGCTAGGTGACGCGGGGCAGGTGGTGGAGCCGCAGGCGCGCATATTGGCGATGCGGCTGCGCAGTTGGTCGATGCCGATGGCGCCAGGGATGATTTCGTCGCCGATGATGTAGGTCGGGGTGCCGGTGATCTTGAGATCGTCGGCGATGCGGTAGCTCTTCTCGATCACCTCGGCCACCTCGGGATTGTTCATGTTGAGCTCGAGGGTGATCGGGTTGAGTCCCAGGTCGGAGGCTGCCTTCAGCGCCTTGGCCTTGTCCGCCTGGCCGGGGGTGGTGAAGAGGGACTGGTGGAAGGTCCAGTAGTCGACATTCGCCTCGCTGACCTGCACCGCGACGCGGGCCGCCTCCATCGAGCCCTGCGACAGGATGGGGAATTCCTTGAGGATGACGCGCAGGTTCGGATCCTCGTCGAGCAGCGTCGCGAGGTCGGGCAGCGCCTGGCGGCAGTAGCCGCAATTGTAGTCGAACATCTCGACTAGCGTGACGTCGCCATCGGGGTTGCCGAGCACGATGTGGCCGGGTTCCTCGTAGATCGCGGCCTCCAGTGCGGCGAGTTGCGTACGGGTCTCTTCCTTGCGCTTGGCCGTCACCTCGGCCTGCAGGGCATCCGACACGCGCTGCAGGATGGAGGGATTCTCCATCAGGTAGCTCTCGATCATCGGGTTGAGCGTGCCCGCATCGAGCGCAGCGATTTCGTTCGGGATGTTCTGTTTCGGCTGCTTGGCGAGGAAGTCGGCGACGATGGTTTCGACTGCCGACTTGTCCAGGGCAGCGGCCGGCTTCGGCGCCTCGGCCACCACCGCCTGGGCGATCTCGCGCACCTGCGCTTCGTTCATCGATGGCCGCAGCATGGTGACGCCTGCCCCGCCTGCGATCAGGCCGAGAAGGAGGACGAGCAGGAGCGTGTTGCGCGACATGGTGAACCCGGGAGCGATTTCCGCCAATGCCTAGCGAGCTTAGGCGCAAAAGGCGAGGTTTTGGTTAGGGCCGGCTTCGGGGGGTGTTCAAATCTGGTTGAGACGGCGGGGCCGATCGTCTAGCGAAGCGGGATGACCGACACCACCGAAAAGCTCACCGGGCTCCGGCCCTTCTACGCCATGGAGATCAACGCGCTGGCTGGCCGCGAGGAAGCGGCGGGGCGGCGGGTGAGCCATCTCGAGGTCGGTGAGCCCGGAGCGCCGCCGGCCCCGGCCGTGCGGGCAGCGGTGGCGGCGGCACTCGACGACCCGCAGCGCTACACGCATTTCGCCGGGCAGATCGAGCTGAGGCAGGCGCTGGCCGGCTACTATCGTCAGCAGCACGGGGTGGAAGTAGACCCGGAGGCTATCGTCGCCACCATGGGCTCGTCCTCGGGCTTCATCCTCGCGTTCCTCGGCGGCTTCGCGCCCGGTGTGCGGATCGCAGTGACCCGGCCGGGATATCCCGCCTATCTCAATACGCTCGACGGCCTGGGCATGACTGCGGTGGAGATTCCGCTGAGTGCCGCTACTGGCTGGCGGCTTTCGGGCGCAGACATCGAGCGCGCGCATCGCGCCGAGCCGTTCGACGGCCTGCTCTTCGCCTCGCCGGCCAACCCGACCGGGGCGGCCGTGACGCGCGAAGGGCTCGAGGAGATCGTCGCCACCTGCCGGAAGCTCGGCGTGCGGTTCATCTCCGACGAAATCTACCACGGCCTCGACTATCGCGGCCCGTCGGTCTCGGCGCTGGAGTTCGGCGACGACGCGATCGTCATCAACAGTTTCAGCAAATACTACTGCATGACCGGCTGGCGCATCGGCTGGATGGTACTGCCCGAGGCGGTGCTGCGCCGCACCCAGATGCTGCAGCAGAACCTCTTCATCTCCGCTCCGACCCTGAGCCAGATCGCCGCGCGTGTCGCGCTGGGTGAGCGCGACTATTCCGACGTGCAGAAGGCGCAGTACGCCGCGAACCGCCACGTCGTCGGCGAGTGGCTTGCCCGGCAGGGGCTGGGCGACGGTCACGAGCCGGACGGCGCCTTCTACGCCTACGTGGACATGAGCCGCTACACCAACGACTCGCTGAGTTTCTGCCAGGCCATGGTGCGCGAGGCGGGGGTCGCCACCACGCCGGGCATCGACTTCGACCGCGTGAACGGCAACCGCTTCGTGAGGCTCTCCTATGCTGGGACGAAGGAAGCAGTGGAAGAGGGGCTGGACCGCATCGGCCGGTTCCTCAAGGGGCGGTAGGGGCCACGGAGCGGCCCCCACCGGCTTCAGCGCGGCGCCGGCACGAACGGGCGGAGGCGGTGGCCGTCGGGGTCTTCGGCCGTGAAGGTGAAGCCGAAATCCATGTCCGTGGGCGGCTGCAGGATGGTGAGGCCAAGGGACTTCCAGGCGTCGTAGGTAGCGAGCAGGGCGGCCTTGTCGGGCTCGGTGAAGCTGATTTCGGCACCGCCGGCCGGCTTGGCCGCGGGCTGCATCCCGTCGGCCCGCCAGAGGCCGATCTTGCCGCCGTTGCCGGTGACGTAGAGCACGAAGGTAGGGGACTTCTCGACCGGCTCGGCGCCGAGCAGTCTCGTGTAGAGCCCGGCGCTCCCGAGCGGATCGCGGACGGCGAGGAGGATGTAGTCGAGGCTGCGCATGGTACGTCTCCGTTGTTGGTGGCAACGGCGTAACGCGACGAACTGACAGTTTCCGGCAGTGGCGGACGACGGTCCGCACTATCGCTGCGGCGTGGGGATGCCTTCGCGCTCGCGCCATTCTTTCAGCATCTGGGCGCGGCGGCGCGGGTAACGCTCGGGCAGGGGCTCCATGAGCGAAATGCGATCGAGCCGGAAGGTGCGGTAGTCGACGCGGAGTTCGCACCAGGCGGCAACGACGCGAACCTTGTCGAAGAAGCCCACGGCGAACGGCCAGACGGTGCGCTCGCTCGCGGTGCCATCGGCGTCGCGGTAGGCGAGCCGCAGCTTTCGCCCCTCGCGGATGGCAAGGCGGATGGCCGAGAGATCAACGGCCGCGGGGATCAACTCGCCGGCGCCGACGAGGAGCGAGGAGTCCTCGGCAAGGTCGCGCAGCTCGGCCGGCAGCACCGCGGCGATCTTGGCCAGCGCGTTGGTAGCGGCATCGCCGAGCGGCGCATCCTCGGAGCGGCGGGCGACCCAGCGCGAGCCGAGCACCAGCGCCTCAATCTCATCGGCGGAGAACATCAGCGGCGGCAAGGTGAAGCCGGGGCGCAGCACGTAGCCGAGGCCGGGCTCGCCCTCGATGTCCGCACCTTGTGCCTGCAGGGTCGCGATGTCGCGGTAGAGCGTGCGGATGGAGATGCCCAGCTCGGCTGCAAGGACAGTGCCGGCGACGGGCGCGCGGTGGCGGCGCAACAGTTGGATCAGGTCGAGCAGGCGTTCGGTGCGGGACATGGCACGACCCTACAGGATCTGGCGGTGATGGGCAGGGCTTGACGGAGTAGAGTAAAAGCTCTAACAGGTGTACATAGAGTAAATGCTCTAACGAGTTCGACCGCATGACGACGACCAAGAACCGCATACTCGACGCCGCGCTGGCGCTTTTCAACGAGCGGGGCACCGACAACGTGACTACCAACCACATTGCCGAGGCCCTCTCCATGAGCCCCGGCAACCTCTATTATCACTACCGCAACAAGGCCGAGATCGTGCGGGCGCTGTTCGCCCGTATTCAGGCCGAGTGGGCGCAGAACTACGCCGTGCCGCCGGGCACCATGCCCAGCATCCCGATGATGGAGGCCATGTTGGCCGGCAACTTTGCGATCCAGGCGGGCTACCGGTTCTTCTTTCGCGACCTGACGCTGTTGCTGAACGCCGATCCTGAGCTCGCTGCGCTCTA
>JAEYTN010000606.1 GCA_023433985.1 Pseudomonadota bacterium
CGCTGATGAAAGCCCTCGGCGCCCACCACATCGTCATCATGGACGAGAGCGCCGCCTATCCCGATGGCCGCCACGCCGCTCTCGACGCACGCGGCTGGGAGAGCCTCACCGCCACGGTGCGCGCCGCCCAGTCTGTCATCGAGGGCGAGTTCGGTCTGAGGGCCAGCTTTCACCCGCATATCGGCACCGCGGTGCAGTTCGAGAGCGAGATCGACCGCCTGCTGGCCGACACCGGCATCGACCTCTGCTTCGATACCGGCCACCACGCCTTCTGGGGGCAGGATCCGCTGAGCTACATGAAGAAGGTGTGGGGGCGGATTGCCTACATGCACCTCAAGAACGTGGACGCGGCGGTGCGGCAGCGTGTGCTCGACCGGCAGCTGTCGATCGAAGCCTCCTACGGCGCCGGCGTTATGGCGCCCCTGCCCGACGGTGCCGTGGACATCCAGGCGATCATGGCCTTCCTCCAGGAAAAGGGCTTCGACGGTCCTGTCGTCGTCGAGCAGGACGTGGCGGAGAACGCCGCCGAGACGCCGCTACAGCTCGCAAAACGCAACCTGGACTATGTGAGGGCCATCGCATGAGCGCGCCGGTGAAAATCGGCCTGATCGGCCTCGGCGAAGTCGCGCAGCTGATGCACCTGCCGCTGCTGGCGGATGACGGGCGCTACGAGATCGCAGCCGTCACGGACGTGTCGCGCAGCCTCACCGAACACGTTGCGAAGCGCTATTCGGTGCCGAAGACGCCGGGCACCGCTGCGGAGCTGATCGCCGATCCCGACCTCGATGCGGTGATGATCCTGACGCCGGATTTTCTGCACGCGCCGCTGCTGGACGCGGCTATTCGCGCCGGCAAGCACGTGTTCATCGAGAAGCCGGCGGCGCTGACCGCCGCCGAGCTCGAACCCATCGTCGAACTCAACCGCACCAATCCCAGGGTCGTCTTCGTCGGCTACATGCGCCGTTTCGCCCCCCCCTTCACGGCGCTCAAGGCGCGGCTGCCGGGGCGCGGCGAGATCCGGCACGTCCGCATCCGCGACCTGATCCGCGAGAGCCAGTTCTTCGTCGACCAGACCCGCCACCTGTTCATGCCCGGCGACGTGCCCGAAGCCGCCATCGGCGAGGGCCGCGCGAAGACGCAGGCCCTGCTCCGCAGCGTGATGGGCAATGGGGCGACCGCCGAGCAACTGCGCGCCTACCAGGTGCTCACCGGGCTCTCGTCCCACTCGTTCTCGGCCATGTGCGAGCTGTTCGGGCCGCCGCTGAAGGTCGCGGCCGCGCGACAGCACCGGGGCGAGAACGTCGTGGTGCTGTTCGACTACGGCCACTTCACCGCGCTCTACGAGGCGGTGATCCACGATGTGGCCCGCTTCGACGCCGGGATCGAGGTGCTGACCATGAACCAGCATTTCAGGATCAACTACGACACGCCCTATATCCGCAACCTGCCGACCCGGCTAGAGATCACCACGTCGGACCGAGACAGCACCGGCACAGAAGTGGTCGGGCCGTTCTACGAGGACGCATTCCGGGTGGAGCTCGAGGCTTTCCACAGGGCGGTAACCACCGGCGAGAAGCCAAAGACGACGCTGGAGGATTCCCTCGCCGACCTCCGGCTCTTCGCCGAAGTCGGGCGGCACTTCCTCGCCCAGTAGCGGGGCAACCGCCTTCCCTCCGGGGCTCCGCGCATTCACGCGGCTGTCATGCGAGTGCGGTTTAAGCCGGACCGACGCTCGCGGAACGATTCAAGCGAAAGCCGTCACAATGGAATTTCTGTTCCATTTTTCCGCTTGCCAGCGGCCCGGCTCGGAATAGTCTGGTCACGTGGTCAGCGGGAGAATGACCAGCCGCGGATATCCGACGGCGAACCTCAGGGAGACAACGATGAAACGTCGTGCGTTCATGCTTTCCGTCGGCGGCACTGCCGCCGGCATGGTGTTGCTGCCGCGGATGGCCTTCGCCGCCGCCGGCACGATCGACTGGTACACGTCGTCGGACCAGAACGTCCTCGATTTCTGGACCAACGTAGTGAAGCCGAAGTTCGAGGCTGCCAATGCGGGCGTCACCCTCAACCTCGTCGATGCCGGCGACGGCCCGGGCAACATCGCCATCGGCGAGCGCGCGTTGGCGGCCATGTCGAGCAATGCCGATCCGCAGGCGGACTATTTCGAATCCTATGACCCGCGGCTGCCTGCTGGCGCCATCGAGGCGGGGCTCTTCGTCAACATGAAGGAAGCCGGCCTTTCGAACTATTCGAAGGTCAATCCGCTGGCGATCGACAGCGACTTCTCGCTGCCCTATCGCGGCAGCCAGGTGCTGCTCGCCTACGACACCACCAAGCTCGATCCGGCCAACGCGCCCAAGACCTGGGCCGACCTGATCGCCTGGATCAAGGCGAACCCCGGCCAGTTCATCTACAACCGCCCCAACAAGGGCGGCTCCGGCGGCAACTTCGTGCGCCGCGCCATCTACGAGGCGAACGGCAAGGATCCGGCCAAGTTCACCACCTCCAACTTCGGCGAACTGGGTGAAGCTGCCCTGCCGCCGGCCTGGGAGATCCTCAAGGACATCTCGTCCTCGCTGTTCGACGGCGGCGCCTATACCTCTGGCAACACCCAGTCGATCCAGCTGCTCGGCCAGAGCGCCGTGACGATGATCCCGGCCTGGTCCGATCAGGCCCTGTCGGCGATCGCCCAGGGCGTGCTGCCCGAGACCACCGGCCTCGTGCAGCTGCAGGATCTGGCGCTGCCCGGCGGCTTCTCGCGCTCGGTGGTGCTGGCCAACGGCGTCAACAAGGACGCGGCGCTCAAGCTCGCCGACTTTATCCTCACCGAGGAAATCCAGTCGGCGGTGCTCACCGAGCTCGGCGGCTTCCCGGGCGTGTCGTGGGACCACATCTCGGCCGACCTGCGCGAGAAGTTCAAGGACGTGATCCCCGAAACCATCCCGAACTTCCCGGGTGGCGACTGGGAGAAGGCGGTCAACGAGGGCTGCTATCGTAACGTCGCCCCGAACGTGGATCCCAATTCGTGACGACTACGACTACGGTCGCGAACGACATCGTCGGCACGAAGAAGAGCGGGTGGCCGGTAGGCCTCCTGCTCGTTGCCGCCCCGGTGTTCCTGGTGGGCTGGATGATCATCTGGCCCATCATTTCCGCCATCAGCCGCACCCTCTGGCTGCCCAACGAAGACTCCGGGCGCAGCTTCTCGCTCGAAACCTACAGCTTCTTCTTCACCGACCAGTACAGCCTCAACAACCTGTATCTCACGCTGTGGACCACGGGCGTCTGCGCCATCCTGCTGGTGCTGATCTGCGTGCCGATCGCGCTCTACCTGCGCTTCGCCAAGGGG
>JAEYTN010000494.1 GCA_023433985.1 Pseudomonadota bacterium
TGCCGGAGGTGCGGATCGTCGGCGCCGTGGATGCCGATCCGGCGCGGGCCGTGGCGTTCGGCGCGCAGACGGGTGCGCGGGTGCACGAGTCGCTGGCGGGGCTCTTGGCCGATCCCGAGGTGACGGCCTGCTATGTGGGGCTGCCGCACCACCTGCTGGCGCCGACGATCGAGCAGGCGCTGCTGGCCGGAAGGCATGTGCTGGGCGAGAAGCCGCTGGCCCTCGAGGCGGGCGAGGCGCGCCGGCTGGGGGTGCTTGCCGCGAGCAAGGGGCTGAAGCTCTGCGTGTTCTTCGAGCTCCGGCGGTCGGGGTCGGTGGAGCTGGGGCGACGGTTGCTCGGCGAGGGGGCGATCGGGGAGCCGAAGCTCATCCGCATCCGCACCGTGATCGACAAGAAGGCGAGCTACTGGGGTCCGCCGGGGGCGCTCAACTGGCGGGCCCGCAAGGCGGAAGCGGGCGGCGGGGTGCTGTTGATGAACTCGGTGCACCAGCTCGACTCGCTCCGCTACATGACGGGCCTCGATTTCGTGCGGGCGAGCGGGGAGATCGACACATTCACGGCGCCGGGCGAAGTCGAGGATGCAGTGAGCGCGACGCTGCGGCTCGGCAATGGCGCGCTGGTGAGCCTCACGGCGGCCGCGCACAGCCCCGGAGCCAAGGGCGAGGAGACGATCGAGATCGACGGCACGCGGGGGCGGCTCGACCTGCCCGATCCGTTCGGGGAGGCGCCGGTGCGCCTCTATCGCGACGGCGCGTGGAAGACGCTCGAAACGCCGCGGCCCGACAGCCATGCGCTGATGCTGGCGGACTTTCTCGCGGCCGTTGCCGACGGACGCGAGGTGCCAGCGGGGGCCGAGGACGCGGCAGCGGCGCTTGCGGCGGTGACCGGCATCTACCGCTCGGCGGCGGAAGGGCGGGCGATCAGCCTCGCCAGGTAGGCTCGAGCGCGGCGAAGGTCTCGCGATAGCGCCGGTAGGCGGCCTCGTAGCGCCCGTCTGGGACAGCGATCACTTCGGTCAGTTCGAGCGGCAGGGCGGCTGAGGCGGTGGCGATGTCGGGCGCCCGGCCGGCGACGACATGGGCGAGGAGGGCTGCGCCGAGGGCCGAAGCGTCGGTGGCGGTGAGCACGTCGGCGGGGCGGTCGGTCACGGCGCTGCGGATTTCGCACCAGAGCCGGCTCCTGGCGCCGCCGCCCATGAGGCGCAGGCGATCCGTCGGGACGCCCAGCGCGGCAAGGCGGTCGACGACGTCGCGCATGGCGAAAGCGGTGCCTTCGAGCACGGCGCGGGCGAGGTGGGCGCGGCCGTGGCCGGCATCGAGGCCGAGGAAGCCGCCGCGGGCACCGGCAAGCCATTTGGGCGCCATCGCCCCGGTCAGTGCCGGAACGAACAGCACGCCGTCGCAGCCCGGAGGAGCTTCGGCGGCCGCGGCGCAGAACTGCTCGTCGG
Organism: Pseudomonadota bacterium; assembly: GCA_023433985.1. GTDB lineage: Bacteria > Pseudomonadota > Alphaproteobacteria > Rhizobiales > Devosiaceae > Devosia_A. The sequence goes on from JAEYTN010000494.1 coordinate 1,449, forward strand.
AAGCGATGCCGAGCAGGGCAGAGGCCCAGCGCACGGCACCGCCCGAGAGCCAGCCGGGATTGCCGAGATGGCAGAGGCCGCCGGGATAGGCGTGCGATTCGAGCAGGCGCTCGGGGTCGAGGAGCATGGTGGGGTTGAGCGCGGCGACGGTTTCGGCGGTGCCGATTGAGACGGCTATGCTGCCCGGCCGGCTGACGCCGCAGCCGAGCGGGTTGGAAAAGTCGTCGCCGGTGCCGACGGCCACCGGGATGCCGGCAGGCAGGCCGGTGAGTTCGGCACCCGCAGGTGTGAGCGGACCGGCAAGGTCGCCCGCTCCGGCGAGTTCCGAGAGTTGCTCGAGCGTGGCGCCGAAGGCGGCGGCGAGTTCGGCATCCCAATCGTGGCTTGCGAGGGAATAGAGCATCGTGGTCGAGGCGAGCGAGCGGGCGATGACGCGGCGCCCCGTCAGCGCGGCGGTGACGAAAGTGACGGGCTGGTGCCAGGTGGCGACTTCGCTTCGGCGCGTGAAGTGGCGGCTGAGCCAGGCGATCTTGCCGCCCATGTGGGTGGCGTCGCGGACAAGGCCACAGCGCGCATGCACGAGGCCGGGGTCGATATGGGCGATGTCGGGTTCGCCGCGCCGATCCATCCAGATCAGCGCCGGGCCGAGGGCGGCGCCGTCCGCTGCCGTGGGGATGCAGCCATCGGGCTGGCCGCAGACGGCGAGGGCGGCGAGGTCGGTCGGGGCAAGAGCGGCAGCGGAGAGGGCGTCGGCGATGGCGGGGCGCAGCGCGGCGAGCCAGAGGGCCGGGTCCTGCTCCGCCCAGCCGGGGCGGGGAAAGTTCGGCTCGTAGCTGCGGCTGCCGGAGCCCAGCACCCGCAGCGCCTCGTCGAGCACCACCGCCTTGAGGCTGCGGGTGCCGATGTCGAGCCCGAGGACCGGCATGGGGCGCTAGGCCGTGGCGCTGTCGGCGATCACCTCGGCCAGCTGCGACACGATCGAGCCCTTGCGCGGACTGTAGGAGCCGTCGAAGACCGCGGTGCCGATGGTGAAGGCGTCGGCACCCGCCGCAGCCACTGACCTGATGCGTTCGGCGGAGGTGATGGAGCCGGCGACGATGAGATAGCCATTCGCCCCCAGGCCCTTGCGGGCGGCGCGGATGAGGTCGAGGGGTTCGGCCTGGGTGGCGCGGAAAGCGAGGAGGTCGGCCCCGGCGCATCCATCGGCCACGAAGCGGGCGCAATGGGTGATGACGTCGCCGGGGCCGCCGCCCAGCCGCGTTGGGTGGCCGGCCGGGAAACCTGGGAACGGGTAGTACCTGGTGTGGGTGCCGGCGAGAATCTCGTGCACCCGCGCCACGTCCGTGCCGCCGAGCAGTCGGTCGATGCCGAGTTCGGCGCCGATGCGGGCGGAGTTGAGGGCGGCCTCCGGGGTTTCGGAGACCACCTCCATGTAGCTGATTGCGCCGGCAGCGCGGATGCGGTGGGCGAGCTTGCGGAGGGTGGCGGGATCGACGCCAACATCCTTGAATCCCACATGTTTCAGGCCGAGAGGGGCGATCTGGTCGAAGACGTCGAGGCAATCCTCGACGGTCTTGTCGCCGCGGGTCAGCATGAAGATGAAGTCCATCGACACCTCCGTCAGAGACGCGGGATAAGGCCTTCGAGTCGGCCGCTCTGGGCGGCCAGGTCGAGGGCAGTGTAGCGGTTGCGGATCTCGCGCGCATGAGCGAGCGCGTGCTCGTAGAACGGACGATCGAGGTGGATCGCCTCGGGCGTGGTCGGGGCGCCGGCTGCGCGCAAGACCGCTGCGATCTGCGTGGATGGAAGCGTGACCCCGTGCGCGTAGGCCATGAAATCCTGCCAGTGCGTCGCGATCCGGTGGTTGAGCTCGTCGGCGCGCTCCGGAGTGAGGCGCTTTGCGGCGAACTCGGCCCAGGTGGCGCGGCCCAGCTCATTGCCATAACGTGTTATGAACTCCGCCTCGGTGGTCTGGTCGGCGGCGAGGAGGGGGGGCGACTCCGCGAGGGCTTCGTGGAGTCGCGCGAGGGAGAGCGTGGTGACGGCGATCTGCTCGCCGTGGAAGATGCGCGGCCGAGTTGGCGGGCCGAACATGTCGATGAAATGGCTGACGAGGTGCTCGGCCTGGCTGGCGGGGGCGCTGGAGCCGACGATGGCAGTGCCGAAGCCGGAGAGGACGAGGGTGCGGACGAGGCGGCGCATCACCTTGAGATCGCCACCGAGGAGGTCGGCGGCCCGGGCGAGCAATGCGGGCTCGTCGTCGGCAAGCAGGGCGAAGGGAAGTTCGCGGTACGGCGTGCCGAGCAGCAGGTGCGAGAGGCGCCAGTCCCACTGCGCCGTTGCCCGGCAGATGGAATCGCCGAGGCCGGCGCGGATCAGGCGGGCGGGGGCCGCGGCGAGCACTTCGAGATCGAAGAAGGCGCCGGCGGGGGCCTGGGCGGGCAGCGTCTTCTTGTGGCCATCGACGGTGATGGAAGCGGTGAGCGAGGTGAAACCGTTCATCGACGGAGCGGTGGCGAAGACAGCATAGGGCTTGCCGTCGAGCGCGCCTGCATACTTGGCAAGGTCGTTGACGGTGCCTGAGCCGACGGCGACCAGCGCATCGGCGTGGGCGGAGGCGGCGCGGACACGCTCCACCGTCTCGGCGTCGGGCTCGGGGTCGGCAGGGAGGGTGACGGGGTCGACCTGGAAGCGACCGGCGAGCGCGCGCTCGACGCGGTCGCCGAGCGCGGCGCGGGTGTTCGGGTCGGCGACAAGCGCGATCCGCTTGCCGAAGCCGAGGGCGGCGACGAGCTGGGCTTCATTGCCGGCGAGGCTGTCCTCGATGGCGAGGGCGCGGGTGGCGACGCGGACGGGCTGGTTGCTCTCAGGATCGCGGTAGCGACCCGTGAGCAAGGCCTCCAATGGGTTCACTGGGGTTACGCTTTGCCGTAACTGCATCCTTGCCCCGCCAGTGCCAGCAGGAGCAGGCACCAAAGTGATAAGTCGTAATATGACTTTACTAGCATGGCTCTTGGCCGGCTGCAACAGGAGCGGTGAGGCGTAGACGTCGACGGCGGCAGGGTCGGGCGGTCCGCCCGCGGGGACAGTTCGGACGATGCGCGGGTAGCCTCGAGAGCGAGATGCCGGCGCGGCGTCGCGACTGTCGCCTGCCCGGAGGCCGGCGCATATCAGGGTAACTCCAGCGCAGCATCCGAGCCCTTTCTGCCGTCGTCGGAGCGCATCAAGGCCCGCGATCTCGGGGCTTGCCGCCCGACGCCGGCGACGGCCGATGGCGCGCGAGTTATCAACAAGCTAGGTGAGATGGGGGAAAATGTGGCGACACCAATTCTCCCCGCGCCGAATCCGACCTACAAGAGGATTAGCGGCAGCAATGCCCCTGCGGATGGCCACCTCTACCGCGCCGCGTCGTGACTGAAAGTTGTACTACTACTTGACGCGAACTGTAATGAATTATGACCAATCTAGTGCGCCTGACGAAAGATCAAGCTCAAAACTGAGCTTCAAGACCGAGCGGCCAGGCGCGGTACCTTTCACCGGAGAGCGCTACACCCCCGGTGTGGGCGGTGCCATCCGACGCGAGCATCATCATCGCTACCTCGCGGCGGCGGCCTTCTGTTCGGGGCTCGAAGTCCTCGACGTCGCCAGTGGCGAAGGCTACGGCACATACCTGCTGGGCAAGGCAGCGGGCCGCGTCGTGGGGCTCGATATCGACGCGGCTTCCGTCGAGGCAGCGGCGGTTCGCTATGCCGCACCCAATGTCGAGTTCGTCACCGGCGACGCCACGGCACTGCCGTTCGATGAGGACAGCTTCGACGTCGTCACGAGCTTCGAGACGCTCGAACATATCGAAGACTGGGAGCGCTTCCTTTCCGAAGTGCGGCGGGTGTTGCGGCCCGACGGGCGGCTGCTGATCTCGACGCCCAACCGCGACGTCTATTCGGATGGCTACCAGAATCCATTCCACCTGCACGAGTTCGATCGCGAAGAGTTCCGGCGGGCGCTGAGCTGCCATTTCGCGCATGTGACCTTTCTCGAACAGCGCGACGTCGTCGCCTCCGTCCTCGTCCCCGAGGATCGCTCGACGGCGGGGGTGGGCCGGTCGATCTTCGAGACCGCGGACGGGTCCAGCTACCAGCACACCTCGCTGCTTCCCAACCCCCGCTATTTCGTTGCGATCGCGGGAAACAGCTCGATCGAACAGGTGACCGAAAGCCTGCTCATCGATGGGTCTGCGGTTCAGCCGACGGTCGCCGAGCCGGAGGGGAACGACGAAGAGCTGGCCCGGCGTCTTGCCCGCAGCGAGCGGCAACTGGCAGTCCTGCGCGAGTCGATCCGGCTGTGGGCCGAGCAGCCGCCGACCTCGCCGGAGCGGGAGCCGCACCCGGAACCGGCGGCGCAGTTGCCGGTCGCTCCGCCAAGCGCCGTGGACGCGGTCAAACGGAGACTGCGGAAGCTTCGGAGCCGGCTGCGCCGCTACCGGGCGCAAGGGCGGGCGAAGCGCGAGTTCGATGCCGCCTATTACCTGCGGGAATACCACGACGTCGCGACCGCGGGCGTCGATCCATTCCTCCACTATCTGCATACCGGCTGGCGGGAGGGACGCAACCCGAGCCGCGCCTTCGTGACCAGCTATTACCTCGAGAGCAATCCCGACGTGGTCGCCCTCGACGTCAATCCCCTCGTCCACTTCGTGCTCTATGGCCGCCGGGAAGGCCGCAGTCCGCGACCGGGCGCACAGGAGCCGGCCGCCCGCGACTTCGAAGCCGCCGCCCCGGTGCCGGCCACGCCGCTGGATGCTCCGCCACCGGCAGAACGGCGCGCCGAGCTGATCGCCTTCTATCTTCCCCAGTTCCACTCGATCCCCGAGAACGACGAATGGTGGGGCGAAGGCTTCACCGAATGGACCAATGTGCGGAGCGCGACGCCGCAGTTCACCGGCCACAACCAGCCGCGCGTTCCCGGAGAGCTTGGCTACTACGACCTGAGCGACCGGAACGTGCAGCGCCGGCAGATCGAACTCGCCCGCCAATACGGGATTGGCGGCTTCTGCTTCTACTTCTACTGGTTCGCCGGCAAACGCCTGCTCGAGAAGCCGGTCGAGGC